>NZ_CP019781.1:1387500-1687500 GCF_002022505.1 Bartonella sp. WD16.2 | reverse complement strand
ACGCATTTTCTTATTATAATTTTCAATATATACTAAAAACACTACTCAAATTATGAAAATAAAAAGAACAGGAAATGTTGCTTTAAATACAATCGTGTGAAGTATCATTATCAATTCATAAAGAACTTCAAAAACAAAACTAGCTTATCAACTAAGATATATAATAAATGTTATATATCCATCAGAGTACGCACAATGAGAACACAACAGAAAGAACAAATAATTTCAATAAAGTGACTTAGTGATCCCTTTATTAAAATATCGATAACATAGCCGGACATTAAACTCACCCTAAACACAATTTCTGTACAAAAGGCAACGCTTAAAACGCGCTGCAAATATCAACGAAACAATGATTTCAACGTACAGCTATTTTTGATTTAATAATTAGTACTTCAAAAATCACAAACCAATCCCACAAAAAAACAAGAATAATCAAAAATAGTAAAAGGATCTGGTTTTTTCATTCGATATATTCAATAATGATGGCATATTTTGATCAATGCTTACAAAATAATAGCTGTTACAATAAGCCTATTAATCGATAGGTATGCATCCATAAAGGACAATAAAAGCTTTTATACAAAGGGGAGATAGTATCGCACACAATAACAAAAAATAGTAGATAATTACCAATAAAAATGTATGAAACTAAAAAAACTCTTTGTGTTAGTGAAAATTGATTGCATGCAATGTATGACCATTCTTCTTCAACCAAGCATGATAAATTTTACTATCTGGACAAAGCTTCTCACAAAGATTCCAAAATTGTGATCCATGATTCATCTCGATAAGATGAACCACCTCATGCGCAACAACATACTCAACAACTTCTCTTGGTGCCATAATAAGACGCCATGAAAAAGATAGATGCCCATTTACTGAACATGATCCCCAGCGGCTTTTCATATCTTTATAGCGGATTGATTTAACTTTACGTTCTACTTTATGTGCATAATGTTCTACTAGTGGTGTTATAATGATTTTAGCTTGCTTTTTTAAAACATCAGCAATTCGCCTTGGCAGATATTCTAACCGACTATAGATAACAATTTGCGGTTTTTGTTCCACATCACCTGTAATGATTTCATCCACCCCACGTCCTTCTTTATGTTTTATAATGTGCGCAACACCCAATAAAGGAATTGTTGCACCTTCCTTGAGATAAGAACTCTCACGGGAAATGAGGGCATGAGTAAGATGTGTTTCTATCCAACAACGATGTTTTTCAAGAAAAGACTGAACCGCATTAAGATTCATCACCGGTGGTATTGTTAAACAAATCCCCTGTCCATTCGCATCAATGCGTAACGTAAAACGACGTGCATGTTTATATTCTCGCACCCGTAGAGGCACAACACGATCAGAGAGAATAAAATCTTGCTCATAAATAGCCATGTATCATGTCTCTACAATCAATGAACCAGATTTTGATGGTTCATTGATTCGATCAATTAATGACATCAACACTTTTTCAAAACAATCCAAATCTTGTGGACGTGAAAACCGGTGGTTTGCATCACGAACAAGCGTTAATGTTACATCATGCAAAGGCAAATGATCAAGTAAAGCTAATGCATGCTGATAGGGAACTATTTCATCTTCCATCCCTTGCAGAATATGAACTGAGCACCCAATATCAATACATCCTTTCATAACGCAGTTATTTCGCCCATCTTCAAGTAATGTCTTTGTAAAAGGTGTTGGTTCTAAATCATGCATTGAAGAACGTTCAAAATAACCTTTTTCTTCCAAAGCTTTCCATTCTACCGTAGTTAAAGTTGGTTCAATCAAAGCTTGTGTAAAATCAGGAGCAGGTGCAATCAATATTATCCCGGCGAGTGGTTTATTTTTCTGCGCAAGTATCATAGCAAGCCTTAAAGCAATCCATCCACCCATAGAGGAACCAATTAAAATTTGTGGTCCTTCACAATAAGCTTCAAAAACCGCTAAACTTTCTTTCACCCAGCGTGAAATCGTACCTTCAAAAAAATCTCCTTCTGATTCCCCATGACCGGAATAATCAAAACGCAAACAAGACAAATTATTTTTTTGAGCAAAAGCATCAACCACCATTGCCTTGCTTCCTAGCATATCAGATCGATAACCAGATAACCAAACTAACCCCGGAGAATGACTACCTTTACGATGACGCACAGCAAGAGCTGTATCTTCAAACGAAAAAAACTGACAAGGGATATTTTGATCTATCATCATTCTTCCTCAATAAAATATCCTTTACTATAAGAGAAAAACCTCTTTTTTCAAAACTAAACTCAAAACAATGAATAAATAGTCTGTATTAAGGATAGTGAAAAAACATGAATTTTTATTGTTTTTCTGTATAGATATTGTATATTAAGGCATTCTATAAATAAATTAAAATTAAGGAGCATAGACCATTCGTCGATCATTTAAAATGACACCTAGTCAAAAGGACGGGCCACGTTCAAATCAAGATATTCGTGTTCCTTGCGTTCAACTTATTAACGATGAAGGACAAAATCAGGGGATTATTGCAACACAAGAAGCACTTGCTATGGCTGCAGATGTTGGGCTTGATCTGGTTGAGATTGTGCCAAATGCAGAACCGCCTGTTTGTAAAATTATTGATCTAGGCAAACTGAAATATCAAAATCAAAAAAAAGCAGCTGAAACACGTAAAAAACAAAAGACTATTGAAGTCAAAGAAATCAAGATGCGACCAAATGTTGATGTCCATGATTATGAGGTGAAACTTAAAGCCGTTCACCGTTTTATTGATCATGGTAATAAAGTAAAAATTACTTTGCGTTTCCGTGGTCGTGAAATGGCACACCAAGATCTTGGAATGAAGCTTCTTCAGCGAGTTAAAGAAGATACAAGTGGAATTGCTAAAATTGAATCTGAGCCCAAACTTGAAGGTCGCCAAATGATGATGGTCATAGCGCCTAAATAATTTTAATTGAGGAAGCATGTTTCATGCAACTCATTTTGGTCAAGTATGAATATAATCTTAAAATATTATAGAGTGCTGATGTGATGTTTTTGAAAACAAAAAGATTGGCGCACTCAATCTCTCTAGAGAGTATTTCTTATAGAAGAAAGTTTGATCTTCTATAAGGAATACTTTAATCTTGTGTGAAATAATGAGAGAAAATAAAAGTATTTCATGGCCAAAATACAAACATCCCTTTCTGGTAAATACCTTATCATCCGTCTTTTACGAGAGAATTTTCATAAACATGTGTATTGGTATAGCGCAGCTATTGTTTCAATGATCATTATTGCATTGACTACTGCAATTAGTGCATGGATGATGCGTGATATTGTTAATCATATTATTGATGGACACAATTTTAATATGATTGTTTTCATCTCTAGTATTTTTGCTTTTATTTTTATTCTCAAAGGGGTTGCAACTTTTGCCCAAACCTATTGTCTAAGTAAAGCAGGCAATAGTATCATTGCTGAACAACAGCGTAAAATTTACGCACGTCTTATGAAGCAAGGCATCTCTTTTTATCAAAATAATGCTTCATCCGATCTTCTTGTTCGTGTAACTCATAATACAACAGCAGCTCGTAATATCATCGATATAATTATCACAACCTTTGTGCGTGATTTACTTTCTGTCATTGGCCTTTTGGTTGTTATGTTTATTCAAAATTTTACGTTAATTGTCATTACCTTAACGGTAGGACCTCTTGCATTTTTAGGAGTGCGAATGGCCTTAAAACGTATTCGTGGTCTAATGGAAAAAGAACTTCTCTCGCTAGGAGAAATCATCAAAGTTATGCAAGAGACTGCTGTTGGTATTCACGTAATTAAAGCTTTTTCACTAGAAGAATTAATGAAAAAACGCATGAATAAAGCTATTTGTGACGTTGAAAAACAAGCAAACAGTATTGCACTGCTTGAAGCTGCTACACATCCAATTATGGAAACGCTTGCCGGCATCGCAATCGCAGTTATTATTTGTTTTTCCGGCTATCTTGCAACCCAACGTACCGGTGTTCAAGGTGAATTAATGTCTTTTCTTGTAGCTTTGCTCCTTATTTATGAACCTGCTAAAAGATTGGCGAATGTGCGTGTTAAAATTGAATCTGGTTTAGTCAGCATCCGCGCAATGTTCGAAATACTTGATCATCCACTTACTGTTATAGAACATAAAGAAGCTAAAGACTTTAATAAAACTCACTGCTCTATTCGTTTTAAACATGTCTCTTTTGCCTATATGGACAATCAACCTGTCTTAAACGACATCAACCTGGAAATAGAAGCAGGAAAAATGACAGCATTAGTGGGACCATCCGGTTCAGGGAAATCAACCCTTATCAATCTTATCATGCGCCTTTATGATCCTACACAAGGATCTATATTTATTAATGATCAAGACATTCGCTTTATCACATTTCGCTCCCTTAGAAACCTCATAGCTTATGTAGGACAGGATACTTTTTTGTTTCAAGGAACTATTAAATATAACATCGAACTTGGAAAAAAAGGTACCAGCGACAATGATATTATAAAAGCAGCAAAAGCAGCCAATGCTCATAACTTTATCATGGATCTACCTCAGGGTTATGATACACAAGTGGGCGAGAATGGAAATAATCTTTCAGGAGGTCAAAAACAACGTATCGCTATTGCTCGTGCAATATTTCACAACAGTAAAATCTTGATTTTTGATGAAGCCACAAGCGCATTAGATTCACACGCTGAAGCCCAAATTAATGAGACACTTCAAAACCTCACTAAAAAGTGTACAATTCTTGTGATTGCTCACCGCCTTTCAACAATTGCGCATGCTGATAAAATTATTGTAATACAAAATGGGCAATTAGTTGAACAAGGTACTCAGATAGAACTTTTAGCAAAGAAAAAAGGCATTTATAAAAAGCTTCATAATACTCAATTTAAAAAACAAGAATTTTAGGCGATTAGCTTTTAAAAATTTTTGTATTTAATACTCTCTTTCATAAAACAAACCAAAACTAGAATTGTTCTCATTCCCTATAGCGCCTTTTGCCTTGAGATGGCGTGAAAGATCTAAATCAATTGTTCCTTTCGTTTTGCCATCTAATCCTGCCTCAAAACCTAAGTAAATATTATCGCGAACATAACGCCCAACACGTAAACCTGTATTGCCATCTTTATCAACAATAACGTCAAGATTATCAAGACCAACCTTAGCACGTAAAGTATTCAATAAAGATGTATTAGAAGCACCAGCAAGCTCAGCTACAGCTGCTGCAAGCTGAGCAATCTGAAATGGTGATAATTCATTAAGAGAGCGCTTAAAAATCAAGCGTGCCAATATCTCATCTTGTGGTAAAACAGGTTGTGAAGCAAATTGAATATCGAAGTTATTAATAGTTCCACTCACTGTTACAGTAACATGAATGTCGCCATTACTACTGTTAGTAACAAAATAAATAGCTGGATTGAAATCACCACTAAAACTTGTCTGTCCTTTATCAAAATTAAGACGCTGTGATAGAATATCAAATCGTCCACGAATCATCTGAAGCTCTCCAACTGGATGTACATCATGCAACGGGCCTGTTAAACTAATACGTCCCCCCAACTCAGCATCTAAACCTCGACCACGAACAAAAATTTGATTGTGTGCATTAATTTGCATATTCAACTGCACAATAGAAGAAGGTTCTTTAGAAATATTATGATTGATTTTGTAAACTTTAGCATCAGCACGTTCAAGTGTTTGTAGAATTAATTTAGTTAAATTATTATGTCTAATATCAAGGAATGTTGCATTTCGAAAATGATCAGGAATAAGAATTTCAGCTTTTTCAACTGTAACCTCACCACCAATGACAAGATTGCTCAACAAATGACCAGTCATGGTTGTTTTGCCTGTTAGCGTCGCAAAAATCATAGATCCATCATTATAATTGATATGATCAAGGTGAATGGATAAATCTGTTTGCAGATCTGTAGAAATACGGCCCGAAACAGAAACAGATCCTCCACCAGATGAACGAGCAGAAGCATGCTCTAAAATTATGTGATCACCATTCAATTTGCTTTTAAGCATTATATTGCTTAGTTCCAAATTTGTTTGCGAATCAAAAAAACCACCATTTATTATTGAAAAAGATCCTATCAACTGTGGTTGAGATAATGTTCCATTCAGAATAGCATCAATTTTTGCTATTCCTGTTACATGTGCACCACGTTTTGCTAAAAATTGATCAACAAAAGCAAGAGGCATTATACCCTTAATACTCAGTTCAGTTGGTGAATTATTTAAAGAAAGACGCCCATTTACGGACAAATCCCAATTTTTAGATCCAGTTGCTGTTATATGCTGAACATGAAGTATTGATTTTTCATAAAAACCACGAGCATTTATGTTAATTGACGATGCATTTTTATGAAGAAGAGAATTAATTGTTAAATTTTGACTAGAAAATTCAAAATGCGCAGATGGATTTTTTAACGTTCCCCCAATATCGACCTTACCAGTTACCACTCCTCTTAAAGCTTGCCCTTCAATAAAACTGTTAGCCAAAAGTGCAGATAAATTTTTCAAATTAATATGGAGATTAAGTTCGCCTTTATCTAAAGATACAGTTCCTTGTGTTTGCACTTGTAACCCTTCTCCAGCTAAATTCGCATCCAAAGTAAAAGTTTTATTTATCACTTTACCACTAGCAGAAAGCATAAAAGGTTTTATTTTTCTCTCTTGAAGGGCCGCAATTGTCAGCTCATAACCTTTTATATCATAGGTTACATTAGGATCTTCAAAGCGGCCATGAATCATAACTTGCCCTGACAAAGTACCAACAGCCCCAAGATTTGGTTTCCACAGATTAGCTAAAGCTACAGGAACAGCACTCATAGTGAGATGCAAATTGAAAACATCTTGAAAAGTACCATTAAGTACGACCTTACCTTGATCGACAATAAATCCTAATTCACTTATTGTTACCCCATTCTCATCAAAAATAATTGTTGCTGGAGTGAATAATTTTGTATGAAAATTAGAGTATCTTATATCCATAGCGTCGAACTGGATTTTTTCTCACCGGTCGATAGTCCTGCTGTAATCACACGACCAGAAAACTGTGTATTTGTATTGTTAGGTAATACCGCCTGAACATTAAAAACCGTCCGCTCACTGTTACCATTAGCGCGAAATTTTAAACGATCGGCCACCATAAATGATGTCTGAACACGCTCTGCATTAACAAAACCTTTAAATTGCATCACATTGAAAGGATTGAATATATCAGCCTGTATTGCTAATTTTTTGATTTCATTTTTTGCAAATATTAAATGATCACTCTTGATTTGCAGATTAGTTTTTTGCTTACCATTGTGTTCATCAAAAACAAATTTTCCTTTTACTTTTCCGCTACCTTTCTGCGAAAACAACGCGGAAAACGTTGAGATATCATCAACATCAATATCCAAGGTTCCCTTTATAAAACCTTCAGACGTTTGAAAAAGACTACCTGTTATTTTTGTAGATGCTCCTTCAATATCGATATCCTGAAGCTTCCAAATATGGTTAAAATTTTTAAAAGAAGCAGACAATTGCAATGGTTGTTGAGCAAAAATCCCTTTACCTTCTATAAAGCCAGTTATATTAGAAGAAACTGATGTATTATCCACCAATACATTGACATTTAATATTGTATTTTGGAGTTTTTTACCCATAAAAAGTGCCTCAATATCAGCGTGCGTACTAACCATTATAAGACTATTATGCCCTCTAGCAGCACCCTTTATAGTGATCGCACCCTCCATCCTTGGATCCAACATGGCAAGGTCAGATACTTGAGCATAAAAATCCATCTCAGCACTCACACTTGAAAGATGACCATTAGCCGTTACACTGGCATAGTCATTTTTCAACCGTAAATGATGTAAAATTAAGCCCGTCGTATTTCGAACAATATTACCTAAAAGGACAAACCTGCCTTTTAATAAAGAATCGACAACCTTAGTACCTATCAGCACATTATCAACAGCTCCTGACAATTCAAGATCAAAAGCGCTACCAAGTAAACTCATGGTACCTTTGGCTTTAATATCTGCGTTGCCAGACATTGGTCGCCCAATTAATATACCCAGAGGGGTTAATGTTTGTGCTTTTAAACCAAGATCCCCTTTAAAAATAAAATGATTCACTTCTCCCTTTAACCAAACAGAAAAACCTTGAGCCACAATGCTAAAATCATGAACTAATATCGGTTTTCCAGAGACAATATCTGTATCTATATGGAAATGAATCGCCCGATCTAAACCATCCTCAAATGCATCCTTAGTATTTACAATCCCTTGAAGAGTACCATTAACCTGAATACCAACATGACGGGAAGCCGGATCGTCCAGATTTTCGCTCACACCTCCCATATCAAAAACTGCATCACGAATACGAATATTTTCATTGCTCAAATGATGTACAATAAGCCGTCCTTTCCAAGCTTGTTGATCTTGGCGACCATAATCAATGGTTAAAGTCAAATTATTCACACGTGCTTGACCTTCTAACGGTAATAAATGAGCAGATTCATTTGCTTGATCAAAACCTATGTTGCCATCAACAAAAAGACGCCGCAAAAATCCATCGGCTGTTATCTCAGCATTGGCTACAACATTAATTGCTTCACCCTGAACAACTATATGATCAAGACGTGTAGTACCCTCCTTTGTTATCACCGCCTCTATTCCTAATGTTACATTAGATTCAAAAAAGCTACGATACTGAGAAGGTATTAAAAGGCCAATTGCACCTGCCAACTGTGCAGAAAGGTTATGACCATCTAAAACTCTTGCAAGAACAACATTGCCATTTAAAATAGGCTGACGATCAACTTCTACCTGAAGTGCGACAACCAAGTCATCAAAAGTGCCATTACCTTTAATGACAAAATTTAATGCAGGGTGTTTTTCAATGTTAAAAACATTAGCCAATATACCATTTTGTGGCTCGTTAGCGATAATATCAATTTGAGCTGTACGACTTTTTTTGGATATCTTGGTTAAAATAGAAAAATAACCTGATGCATTTAAACGATGAGCCTTTACATCGGCATCAATAGCATCATTAGCTAAAGCTAAATGTCCTTCTAATGATATATCAGAAGCAAGACCAAAAAAGTCTTGTCCAAAGGTCACATGTTCAGCCTTAAACGCATTGACAGAAATAGACAAAGGTAATTTGGGTATGGAAAACTGACCAGCTTCCAAAAAAGAAACAGATGTAGAATTGTATGGTTTGCGTAAAAACGTAACATGCCCTACCAAAAGTTCGTTAATTTTAATACGCCCCCTTAACAGCACTAAACGATTCCAATTCATTTTTGCATTGGTAATCGTAAGCCAAACACCTTTATGATCACTTACTGTAATGGCGTCAATCGATGCTTCAGACGATAATATTCCTTGTATATTATGCAAACGAATTTGACGATTAGGCGTTGAAAGTTTATGTTCAATAAAAGAAATAAACCATGAACGTTCACCTCCTATTATGTTTTTAAAAAGTGAATCATCTTTCTGTACAAAAACAAAAAAGCTTATTACAAGAAAAGAAAATCCAAATAAGACAGCCAAAAAATACAATATTTTTTTCATTAGAATGCTTGCCCTATACCTACATAAAAACCTACACGTGGATCACCTTTCTCCCGTTTAAGAGGCCAGGCCAAATCAAATCGTAAAGGACCAAGACCTGTCATGTAACGCCCTCCAATGCCTACTCCCCATTTAATATCTTGCGAAAAATCAAAATGTGCCCTTGCTTTTACAAGACCGCCATCTATAAAACTGACCAATCCTATTACATTATTAATAGAAAGACGTAATTCAGCTGAACCTTCAACAAGTGCACGTCCACCAATAATAGTGTCATTTTTTGCCTTTATGCCAATATTGTGATAAGCATAACCACGAACAGACCCTCCACCACCAGCAAAAAAAAGCATATCTGAAGGCAACTTCGTCTTATCGCTCCCAATAATTGTACCAAGTTTCGTTCGTGTTGCAAAAACAAAACGATCCTGTTCATCAATTACCCAATAAGAACGACCTTCTATTGTTATTTTCGTCACAAAATCATTAGCATGCGCTTCATACAATGGTTCAACTACCGTTTCACCATACAAACCTTTTGTCGCATTGAATTTATTATCACGACTATCATAAATCAAACCATTCTGTAACCCAACCATCGTAAAATTACCGCTTCCAAGATAATCATCACGCGAATGACCATCAGAAGCTACCATAGCAAACTGCCCCGATAAATTATCATTAAAAATATGGGTAAGACCAAACTTTCCTTTGATAGCTTGCGTTGTGTAATTATTTAAGCTATCTCGTTGCATTTTTAATTCTGCTTCAAAGTCTGTATCAGGAGTGATTATACCAGGCTTGGTTAATGTTGTTCCAAAAAGATAATTAAAATTCTTTGGATTATAAGATTTCGTTTTATGATCGCCAATACCGCTTATCTTAGTTTCAATTTTAAGGCGTTCTGCACGACCAAAAAGATTGTTATGCATCCAATAAGCTTCAAAGCCAGCACCATCCAATGTTGAATAGCTACCACCAACGCCAAAACGTCGTGGTTTACGTTCTTCTAAAACAAGCGTCAGAGGTAAACTTCCATCAGGGTTAATTGCATCAGCCTCTTGTATATTAACAGCGCGAAAGACATCAAGCCGCGTAAGCCGTTTATTAGCTTTAGCTAATGCATCAGAATCATATTGCTGACCTGGATTTAATGCTGTTATCCATTTAACATATTCTGAATCCATGCGCGGTTGTTCACTCACATTGCGCACACTTAAAGAACCATAATAAGTTTTTTGCCCAGGATTAGTTACAATCTGCGCATCAATGAGATGCGTAGCGTGGTCAGCAACCACATCACGACTCACAATGTTAACTTTAGCATGTCCATGTCGACGCCACCCCTCAATTACCCATCGTTCCGCCTTAAAAATAGTTTCAGATTTTGCAACAGCCCCAACCTTATAACCTAACTCTTCAATTGAAGGCATTGAACCTTTTTTATGTTTTATAAATGGGGCAGCTTCTGTGATACCTGCAGCACTAAAAACATACTGTGGCCCAGCATCAACTGTAATAACAATGGTAGATTGAGTTGGCAATTGAGTCATAGGAGACAAATCAGAAACTTCCAACCCATTAATTTTAATACTAATGACGCCCCCGTAACGTCCGTCAGCATAAAAAGCAGAAAGAATGGCCTGATAATTCGAACGGGCTTTAGCCAATAAACCAGAAGAGCTGGAAATTGCCTTATCCTGATCAGCAACAAGAGAAGATACGTCTTTAACTATTTGAGCCCCCACTTGCGGCGCACCTGGTGGTACAATAACTTCAACTTGATAAAATTTTTCCGTATCATTGATATCATCTGAAGAGAGATTTGGCTTTTTTTTACCCCACAAATGAATGCCAAAAAGCTCAAATGCTGCAAGCGATTGCGGAAAAGCAAAAACTAAACATAAGCTTATAGATATGCTGCGTATAGTTTTTAATTTCAACAAAACCTTTTTCTGACATATCACCAAATCAGATACTCTTAAAATAAATATTTTATAGTGTGTTTTTTATACATAACATCTAAAAAGAAAATAAATATGTCTGTTTTTTAAATTCTTCATGCATTTGATCACATCAAATAATATTTTATGGTGATATCATATCATTTTCCTATGTTTATAAGCCTCTGATATTATAAAAACAAATAATCTCCTTTTTCTTTTTTTAAATATCCTTATTAGCTCATCTTATAATATCCTGAGCCATAATGTTATCATAGTAAAATTTATGTAAATCATCACATTTGTAACTACACCCATAAAATTTGTATATATAAATTTCTCCATAAAACACCATACACAAACCCTGCTTGATTTTCATGTGCAGATATGATTGTTTTTCTACAATCAAAAAAGGGGAAAATAAATTTATGGTTGCGCGCGTTACAACAGTTGCTTTTCGTGGCTTAGAAGCAATCCCTGTTGATGTGCAAGTTATGATTGCCCCTGGTAGAATAGGAATGGCTATTGTTGGATTGGCAGATAAAGCTATTGCAGAAAGCCGTGAACGTGTGCAAGCAGCTCTGCATGCTTGTGGACTTTCCATGCCTAACAAACGAGTTACGATTAATCTTGCACCAGCTGATTTACCTAAAGAAGGTTCACATTATGATCTACCTATTGCAATAGGCTTAATGCTCGCTATGGGGCTTCTTCCCCCTAAAATAGCACAAAATTACATCATTTTAGGAGAATTATCACTGGATGGATCTATTACTGCTGTCAACGGCGTTTTACCAACTGCAATGACAGCTTTATCACTTAATAAAGGGTTAATTTGTCCCTACAAATGCGGACCTGAAGCTGCATGGGCAAATGCAGATATGGATATTCTCGCGCCTGATACACTTCTTGCTATTGTTAACCACTTTAAAGGAACACAAATCTTAAAGCGTCCACAACCACGCCAATACACAATCCAAACTGAATTACCAGATCTTTGTGAGATAAAAGGACAAAAAGCCGCCAAACGTGCTTTAGAAGTATGCGCAGCTGGACGGCATAACCTTTTATTTGTAGGTCCTCCTGGCGCAGGAAAATCTATGTTAGCTCAATGCTTACCGTCTATTTTACCGCCTCTTGATAGCCATGAGCTTTTAGATGTTTGTTTGATTGCCTCTATTACCGGAGAAACAGTACATAATACCATTTCACATCATCGTCCCTTTCGCTCTCCTCATCATTCTGCTTCCATGGCAGCAATAATTGGTGGTGGACTCAAAGGAAAACCAGGAGAAGTAACACTTGCACATAATGGCGTTTTATTTCTCGATGAATTGCCTGAATTTTCTCCACAAGTCCTTGATTCTCTTCGTCAACCCTTAGAAAGTGGAGAATGTATTATTGCCCGAGCTAATCACCATATCAGTTATCCCGCTCGCATCCAGCTTATTGCTGCAATGAATCCTTGTCGATGTGGCATGGCAGGCGAAGAAGGCCATGTTTGTGCTAAAGGCCCACGCTGTCAGAGCGATTATCAAGCTCGTATTTCTAACCCTCTACTCGATCGAATTGACTTACGTATTTGTGTGCCTGCCCTAACAGCTACGGATCTCATGCAATCAGAACAGTCTGAAAAAAGCTGTGATGTTGCAAAACGCGTTGCGCGAACTCGTGCTATTCAAGCCAAACGTTTTGCAAAATTGAACCTTGGTCATATTCGCACCAACGGTGATTGCCCTGGCAAAATTATTGAACAAATTGCTATTCCAGATCAAAGTGCGACCACATTACTACAGAATATTAGTGAAAAAATGTGCTTTTCTGCACGCGCTTATCACCGTATCCTCAAAGTTGCACGCACTATCGCTGATCTTGATGAAGCAGATCAACTTTCACGTCATCATCTTGCAGAAGCCATTTCCTATCGATTAAACAATGAAAAATTAACAACTATTGGTTAAAGAAGCTATTCGTCAATAAAAATTAATCGGAAAATAATATAAACAAATTATCATCATGCTCTAAAATTTTAGAATATAAATTAAGTGCAATTATAAGTTTGTATTTTCTGTAAAATATTTTGTATTTTTATCTCTAGTAACTGTAAAGCTATACAAGTACCACCCAAAATAGTAACAATCAACTTATTAAGCCATTCAGCCATCAAGATTAAGGCTTACATATCATCAAAATACTACTTCCTTTAACTATAACTTGATCGAAATAGTGGGATTTTTATAGGTTAAAATGTCTGATGTTTTCTAAAATTGTAAGAGAAAATATAATAATTCCTACATTTATCCAAAACACTCGGGGGTAGAATGTAAATTTCATTGTAAATATTTTTCAGACATAAACACAAAGAAAAGATCCCCCTTGAGTACAAAAAATATCATCAAACCTTCCTGCTCTTCTTTTAACCAAATAAATGCAAAAATAAAAGTTTGACACCATTTACGTATGGAAAAATTAATCCACCCAATTATAGAGTAACAAATGTTGAATATATATTTTATATACGGTAAATGTTCTAATGCAGCTATATTGTAAATAGCGCATTAGAATATTAAACCTGAAAAGAGCCAAAAATTGATATCAAATACAGAAATGGATTGACTTATGAGTGATGAAACAACCTCATCATCAAGTAGTGAGTATGGTGCCGCTTCCATCAAAGTTCTCAAAGGTCTTGATGCTGTACGTAAACGCCCCGGTATGTATATCGGTGACACTGATGATGGTTCTGGTTTGCACCACATGGTTTACGAAGTTGTAGACAACGCTATTGATGAAGCTTTAGCTGGTCATGCTACCCTTGTAAATGTCACGCTCCATGCTGATGGATCCTGTTGCGTTCGTGATAATGGACGTGGAATTCCAACTGATATTCACCCAACAGAAGGCGTTTCAGCAGCTGAAGTCATTATGACACAACTTCATGCTGGTGGAAAATTTGATCAAAATTCTTATAAAGTGTCAGGAGGATTACACGGCGTTGGTGTTTCTGTTGTCAATGCGCTTTCAGTTTGGTTGCGACTACAAATTAAACGTAATGGCAAAATCCATGAAATGTCGTTTACCCGTGGAGTGGCCGATTCTCCACTTAAAATTGTTGGTGATTGTGATGCAGAAAGCGGAACAGAAATTAGCTTTTTACCAAGTTCTGAAATCTTTACTAAAACTAAATTTGACTTCGAAACTCTAGAACGTCGTTTACGAGAATTAGCTTTTTTAAATTCTGGTGTCCATATTCTTCTCACAGATCAACGCCATGCTGATGTTCAATCCGTAAAATTACATTATGACGGTGGATTAATTGAGTTTGTAAAATATATTGACCAGTCTAAAAAAGTGCTCATTGATAATCCTATTTACATCACAAATGAGAAAGATGGGATGAGTGTAGAGGTTGCTTTATGGTGGAATGATTCTTATCACGAAAAAGTATTATGTTTTACCAATAATATTCCACAGCGTGATGGAGGAACTCATTTAGCAGGTTTTCGCAGTGCCTTAACACGTCAAATCAACGGTTATGCTGAATCTTCAGGTATTGCAAAAAAAGAAAAGGTCAACTTAACTGGTGATGATTGTCGTGAAGGATTAACGGCTATTCTTTCAGTCAAAGTTCCTGATCCCAAATTTTCCTCCCAAACAAAGGATAAATTGGTTTCTTCTGAAGTGCGTCCTATTGTTGAAAATTTAGTGAATGAGGGTCTTTCAGCGTGGCTAGAAGAACACCCTAATGAAGCGAAAATTCTCATCAGTAAAGTAGTAGAAGCTGCAGCAGCCCGTGAAGCAGCACGTAAGGCACGTGAACTCACACGGCGAAAAGGAGCTCTTGACATTACTTCACTTCCAGGAAAGCTTGCTGATTGTCAAGAACGTGATCCTACAAAATCGGAAATTTTTATCGTTGAGGGAGATTCAGCTGGTGGTTCAGCTAAAAGTGGGCGTTCACGTCAAAATCAAGCGATTTTACCTTTGCGTGGTAAAATTCTTAACGTTGAACGGGCACGTTTTGATCGAATGCTCTCATCTGAGATGATTGGTACACTTATCACTGCTCTTGGAACTTCTATCGGTAAAGATGAATTTTCACCTGACAAATTACGTTATCATAAAATCATCATTATGACAGATGCAGATGTTGACGGAGCCCATATTCGCACTTTGCTTCTCACTTTTTTCTTTAGGCAAATGCCTGAATTGATTGAGCGTGGTCACCTTTATATTGCTCAACCGCCCCTTTATAAAGTATCACGTGGTAAGTCTTTTCAATATATTAAAAATGAAACAGCATTTGAAGAGTTTTTGATCGATACAGGATTGGAAGATACAACACTAGAATTATCAACAGGTGAGATTCGTGCAGGTGCTGATTTACGCCAACTCGTTCAAGATGCTTGTTTGTTACGCCAACTGTTAAATGGTCTTCATACCCGTTATGACCGCAATATTGTTGAGCAAGCAGCGATTGCTGGTGTTTTTAACTCTGAAGTTTTTACAACACTAGAGAAAACCCAAAAAACAATAGATAATGTCGTGCATCGCCTTGACTTAATTGCTGATGATATGGAACGTGGCTGGAGTGGGTATAGTACGCCAGATGGAGGTTTGTGTTTTGAGCGCATTTTACGTGGTGTTAAAGATGTTGTTGTGCTCGACACAGGACTTATAAATTCAGCAGATGCACGTCAAATTGATCGTGTTTGTCAAAATCTCATAGAAATATATAATCCTCCCACTCTTCTGCGTCGCAAAGATAAATCAGAGCATATCTTTGGACCAATGAGCTTATTAGAAAGTATCTTTGTAAACGGTAAAAAAGGCATCACTCTACAGCGTTATAAAGGTCTTGGAGAAATGAATGCTGAACAGCTTTGGGAGACAACCCTTGATCCTGACGCGCGCTCTCTTTTACAAGTTAAAATCAATGATGCAACTGACGCAGATTCTCTCTTTTCCCGTTTAATGGGTGATGAAGTTGAACCACGGCGAGTTTTTATTCAAAATAATGCTCTAAGCGTTGCCAATCTTGATATTTAAAAGTACTTTTTTGTTTTTAGCTTAAGCACCATAGTTTTGCGTATTACTTTTTTGTATGTGAGAATTTTCTCTATTCTTCATTTACAATAAAAGAAAAATAAGAAAGGTCGTCACATATGGCAGCTGAAATGAAACGTGTAGGGGCTGACGGTGGCATGGAATATTCTTTTGGTTTCACAAAAGTTGATGAAATGCAAAAACAGTCTATGGTCGATAATGTATTTCATTCTGTCGCGACAAACTATGACAAAATGAATGACATTATGTCTCTTGGACTGCACCGTGTGTGGAAAAATTCCATGGTTGCATGGCTCTCTCCGCCACCGATTCCTGGTTGGAAAATTCTTGATGTAGCTGGTGGTACCGGTGATATTGCTTTTCGTATTCTCAATGCTTCACGCAAACAAGTTCACGCTACAGTACTTGATATTAATAATTCGATGCTCAACATTGGTAAAGAGCGTGCGCATAAAAATGGTCTTGCTCCTTTTATTGATTTTATTGAAGCCAATGCAGAAGATCTTCCCTTTGAGGATCAAAGTTTTGATGCTTATACCATTGCTTTTGGAATTCGCAATGTGCCACATATTGATAAAGCTCTTAAACAAGCTTTTCGTGTTTTAAAACCGGGTGGGCGTTTTTTATGTTTAGAGTTTTCAAATGTCGAAATGCCTCTTCTTGATAAAGTTTATGACCTTTGGTCTTTTCATGCCATTCCCCAACTTGGTCAATTCATTACCGGTGATGGCGACGCTTACCGTTATTTGGTTGAATCCATTCGTAAATTTCCCAAACAAGATGATTTTGCCCATATGATTAGTCGTGCAGGTTTCTCGCGAGTATCTTATCGCAATCTCACCGGTGCTATTGCAGCATTACATTCAGGCTGGAAAATCTGAAAAATGGTACAAATTTCTGCTTATTTTCAACTTATGCGTGCAGGATGGATTTTAGCGCGTGAAGGTGTCCTTAGTGCTCTTCCCAGAGACGGTCTTCATGGTCCTCTGGCGACATGTCACCATATAGCAAGAATTTTAGCACGGCGTAAAACAAAAAAGAAGCACCGATCTGAAAATATGTCACACGCCATTAATAAGCTTGGTCCCTCTTATATTAAGCTTGGTCAATTTCTTGCCACCCGACCTGACATTGTAGGGCGTGATATTGCTAAAGATTTGGCACAGTTACAAGACTGTGTCCAAACATTTCCTTGTACTGCAGCTATTGCCCAAATTGAAAGTTCGCTAGGTCGTCCCATGAATGATTTATTCATAGACTTTTGCCCACCTATTGCTGCTGCTTCTGTTGCTCAAGTTCATCCAGCTGAATATTATGATGAAACAGGTCATAAAAAAAAATGTGCCGTTAAAGTTATTCGCCCTAATATTAGAACTCGTTTTGCTAAAGATCTTAAAAGTTTCTACCTTATTGCCCGTCTGCAAGAGCGTTATATTCCCGCTTCTCGACGTTTACGCCCTGTTCGTGTTGTTGAAACTTTGGCACAAACTACTCGTATTGAAATGGATCTACGCTTAGAAGCAGCTGCCCTATCAGAAATGGCTGAAAATATTCAAAATGATGTAGGTTTTCGGGTACCTTTAGTTGATTGGGAAAGAACAGGACGCGATGTTTTAACGATGGAATGGATTGATGGCATAAAAATGTCTAATATTCCAGCACTTAAAGAAGCAGGTTTTAATTTGAAAAATCTAGCAACTACGCTTATTCAATCTTTCCTTCGCCACACACTACGGGATGGTTTCTTTCATGCTGATATGCATCCTGGTAATTTATTTGTAGATCAACAAGGATGTATTGTTGCAGTTGATTTAGGAATTACAGGGCGGCTTAGTAAAAAAGAAAAATATTTCCTCGCTGAAATTCTTTATGGTTTTATTACTCGAGATTACTATCGGGTGGCACGTGCTCATTTTGAAGCAGGATATGTACCACCTCATCACAGTATTGAAAGTTTTGCTCAAGCCAACCGAGCTATTGGTGAACCTATTCACGGACAATCAGCACAAAGCATTTCCATGGCCAAATTACTCACACTTTTGTTTGAAGTTACTGAATTATTTGACATGAAAACTCGACCTGAACTTTTGCTGCTGCAAAAAACTATGATTGTTGTAGAAGGTGTAGCTCGCACATTGGACCCAGCTTTTAATATGTGGAAAGCCTCTGAACCAGTTGTTAAAGAATGGATTGGCAAAAATTTAGGACCTATGGGACTTATCCAAGATTTTAATGAGGGAGCACAAGCGCTGTTTTCGCTGGCACGTCAAACACCAAAATTAGTGAAAAACCTTCAGCGTATAGAAGAAAATCTCAGCAAAATAACAAAAACAGGACTGTATCTTTCCCCTCCCACCTTTAAGCAGTTTGTTTTCGAACAAAATCGTAACCACCATTATAGCCGTTATAATTTATTTATCACAACTCTTTGTCTCATTATTCTAGCCTTTTTTCTTTTTCATTTTTTCTCATTTACTTAATATGCTAAAAAGAATAAAGTTTATGAAATCATTGAAATCACTTTATTCCTTTGAAAGCATTTTATGGCCAGTATTACTATCCGTAATCTTTCACCTGAAGCCAAAGCAATGTTGCGTACACGAGCAGCACAAAATGGTGTTTCTATGGAAGAAGAAGCGCGTCGTTTGTTAAGTAATCCCACCACATTATCCACGCCATTATTACAAGCAAGTGCTATTGAAATGCAATCATTGCAATCAAAATCTGTGCTTCTCATTATCGGTGGTGGAATTGCTGCCTATAAAGCGCTTGATTTGATTCGTCGTTTACAAGAACGTGGAGCGCATTTGAACATTATTATGACAAAAGCGGCTCAAAAATTTATTACCCCTTTAGCAGCTGAAGCTCTGAATGGTGGCGCTGTATATAGCGATTTATTTTCACGTGAAAAAGATCATGATATTAGCCATATTCGGCTAGCACGTAGTGCTGATTTAATTATTTTAGCACCAGCTACTGCCGATCGTATTGCAAAAATGGCTGTTGGCATAGCAGATGATTTGACTGGTTGTGTGCTTTTAGCAGCACGTTGTCCACTTTTGATTGCGCCAGCTATGAATCCAGCTATGTGGGCTCATCCTGCAACTGTACGTAATGTCGCACAATTGCACGCCGATGGAGTTCATATAGTAGGACCAGAAAGTGGTAAAATGGCTGAACGAAATGAAATAGGTTATGGACGTATGAGCGAACCCTTAACCATTGTAGCCTCAGTAGAAACTCTTTTGAGGGAACAAGAAAAACCTCTTTCTGGTCGTCATTTCATTGTTACTTCTGGCCCCACGTACGAACCAATTGACCCGATACGTTATCTTGCCAATCGCTCCTCAGGCAAGCAAGGTCATGCAATTGCAACAGTTTTAGAACACTTGGGAGCTACAGTAACACTTATTTGCGGACCTGTTGATATTCCTGATCCACAAAACGTAAAAACCATTCACGTGGAAACGGCTTGTCAAATGTTAGAAGCTGTTCAAACTGCATTGCCTGCTGATGGTGCTATTTTTGTTGCTGCTGTTTGTGATTGGCGTAGTCAAACACAATTTTTACAAAAAATCAAAAAGGAAAACAACAAAATCCCACCATTTTTGCATATGGTCGAAAACCCTGATATTTTGGCAACTATCGGTCACGCCTCAAACCGCCCCCCACTTGTGATTGGTTTTGCTGCTGAAACATGTGACATTATTGTGAACGCACAAAAAAAATGTGTTCAAAAAGGAGCAGATTTCATTCTTGTAAACGATGTTTCTCCTCATACTGATGGAACAAGTGTAATGGGTGGAGATACAAACAAAATTTGTCTGGTTAGTAGAGAAACTGTTGAACAATGGCCATGTATGAGTAAACAACAAGTAGCTGAAAAATTAGCAAAGATTATTGTGTCATTTTTTCATTCTCTTTGTCCCACTGATTAAAAGAAGAAAGAGCTTATTGTTTCAATAAAATAAAAATTTTTAAAAGTTAATGACGCTTTAAAAACACAACATAAAATAAGAGATAAACTTTAATTAATACCAATTTACGCAAAACTATATGATTTACAAAACAGATCTTATATAAAACATTATTAATATGGGCATGATGCTATTTAATCTATCTCTTGTTTTCTATTCTTTTCTTCTTATCTATCGTTTATGATTTTTACTGCTATCTATCTGGCTCTAAAACGCCTTTTTACCCTGCAATATTGCACCATGATGTTGAAAATTTTGGGACTTACTTGTGTTGTTTTCATCATTATATGGCTATTCATACACAAGCTTTTTATGCCTTATCTTTGGCTTTGGATTACGCATTTTTTTCCCATATTAACAGATTGGATAGGATTATTAAAACTTAGCACATTAATCATTTTTAACTTTGGTCTAGCTTTCTTGGCGCCCTTTCTAATTGCTCCAACTACTGCTATAATTGGCAGTTTTTTCGTTGATGCCGCCGCTGAAATTATTGAAAAAGAAGATTATCCCAATGAACCTGTTGGACAAACTATGTCGTTTACGTCTTCGCTTATTCTCTCTTTAAAATTTGCTGTCATAAGCCTTTTAGGTAACGCAATTGCCTTTATTTTATTTTTCATACCAGGTGTTAATTTGATCGCTTTTTATGTTATTAATGGCTATATGTTAGGTCGTGAATATTTTTTGCTCTCTGCTTACCGTTTTCAATCCCAGAAAGAAGCCCATAATTTCTTACGCATCCATCATATGACAGTATTCTGGGCTGGTTTAGTGATTGCGTTTTTCGTTTCTATTCCCATTGTTAATTTAGTAACACCACTTTTTGCGGCTGCCTTTATGACATATTTATATAAAATGCTCCCCCATAATCACTCTACACTTATTACATTAAAATAATTTACACTCAACTAAATAATCGACCTACGAAAGAAGCATTTCATTCCAGAATTAATTTTATATTTAATATAATCTGACGATACTAAAAAATACAAAATTACATATTTAAAATATGATAATCTATTGAAATAATTAATTTTATTAATAAAACGTATTTATTCTATTGGTTTTATTTTTCTTATAAAGGCACTACTTAAGTTAGTAATACTTGTAATTGAGATTATCATGCCGCTTTTAAAGCCATATATTTATAAAATCACCCCATCATGTATTCATAAATTGAAGCAGATTTTTAAAAAATTCATTTTTATGGACAGTATTTTCCCATATAAATTTTTGCTCTCATTATTTATAAGTTATTATAATGCTATAGTATTAAAGTTCTTTTGGTTGAAAATTTACATTATTCGGTTGATAATTTAATTATTGTTGACTTATCACAAAAAATAGATGAAAAAATTTGCCTGCTAAAATGAATAATGAACTTTTATTTTAGCTATTAATATCTCAACAGCCAGTAACAAACAGATATCAAAATTTTGCAAAATAGTTTAAATTTTGTCTATTATATTTTTGCAGTAAATGTCACTAATCAAATATTAAAGGAAATATCTTCGATTACCAGAGTGACTTTATAGTTAAAGTGATAAAACAATACATCCTTACTTATTACAATAGGATTTAATATTCAAATAAATAAACAAGCAAACTATATTGCTAAAATTGTTAATAGATTTATTAAAGGAAATACTCTCAACTCATGCCATTGTTGCTTTATTAAATAAACAAGGGAAGCTAAAATGATATATTGAAAGCCAACACTGGTAAAAATAAAACAAATAGTTGATTAATCAGTCAAAAGAATCCGACTATTCAATCCCAATATGCCCTTAAGCCACATAAAGTGTATAACATCTAAAGGGAGATTACCAAATGAATTGGATTACAAATTATGTTCGTCCTAAAATTAATTCTATATTAGGTCGTCGCGAAATTCCAGATAATCTATGGATCAAAGATCCTACTAATGGTGAAATGGTATTTCATAAAGATTTAGAAGCTAATCAATATGTGAGTCCTTCTTCCGGTCATCACATGCGCATTAGTGCCAAAAATCGTCTCATGCATTTTTTTGATGATGGTGTTTATACATTACTTGAAAATCCAAAAGTTGTCACAGACCCATTAAAATTTCGCGATACAAAACGCTATACTGATCGGTTAAAAGAATATCGCTCCAAGCTTGGTGTTGATGATAATATTTTAAATGCACGAGGAACTATTGAAGGCTTACCAATTATTGCCACCGTTCAAGACTTTGCCTTTATGGGTGGATCACTTGGCATGGCTTCAGGGGAAGCTATTATCAAAGCTTTTCACACCGCCATTGAAGATAAATGTCCTTTGGTTCTTTTTGTTGCTTCTGGTGGAGCACGAATGCAAGAAGGAATATTGTCACTAATGCAAATGCCCCGCACAACAGTAGCAATTGAAATGATGAAAGAAGCAAAACTTCCCTATATTGTGGTTCTCACCAACCCTACCACTGGTGGTGTAACTGCTTCTTATGCTATGTTAGGAGATATCCACATTGCCGAACCTGGAGCTATGATTGGTTTTGCGGGGCCACGTGTTATTCAACAAACCATTCGCGAAACTTTGCCAGAAGGTTTCCAAAGTAGTGAATATCTACTTAATCATGGTATGATTGATATGGTTGTATCGCGCTTGGAAATGAAAACTACTATTGCGCGGCTTTTACGTTTGATGATGAAACACTCTGTACCTCAAAAACCTTCTTACCCACCATCTCAAGATCCTCAAACAGTATTTTCTGAAACAAATGCTGCTTAAATTATGAAAAAAAGCCGCACACAAAAAGTGATTGATGATTTACTGGAAAGCTATCCAAAAAAAATTGCTCCTTCTTTAGAACGTATTTTTCGTCTTTTAGAGTGTCTTGGCAACCCACATTTAAAGCTTGCACCCACTATTCACATTGCCGGAACAAATGGTAAAGGGTCTGCTGCAGCTATTTGTCGAGCTTTGTTGGAAAGTGCAGGCTACCATGTCCATGTATACAGCTCTCCTCATTTAGTGCATTGGAATGAACGCTGGCGACTAAGCGGTCAATTTGTCACAGATGACCAACTAGTCAAAACAATTCATCAAATTATAGAAGTGAACCGTAACGAACCAATCACTATTTTTGAAATTCTTACAGCAGTTGCTTTTATGTTGTTTAGCACAAATCCTGCCGATGCAATAATTGTAGAAGTTGGATTAGGAGGGCGTTTTGACGCTACCAATGTAATTAAAAAACCAGCTGTATCCCTTATTATGCCCATTGACTATGATCATGAAACCTTTCTTGGTAACACTATTGAAAAAATCGCTTTTGAAAAGGGGAGGATTATTAAACAGACTGTTCCTGTGGTCATTGGCAAGCAAAATTATGATATAACTCATTCTATTTTAAGTACCCTTGCTGAAAAAAATAAAGCACCTTATTTTATTTTTAATCAGGATTATCAAAGTTATGAAGAATATGGACGTATGGTATTTCAAAATAATCAAGGTTTAATGGATCTACCACTTCCCAATCTTATCGGTGCTCATCAAATTGCTAATGCTGGTGCTTCTATCGAAGCAATCTATCAAGCAGGATTTCAACTTTCAGAACAAACAATAAGCAAAGCTTTACGCAATCTTTACTGGCCAGCACGAATGCAACATCTCACCCATGGACGATTAGTTGATCAACTTCCTCTGAGTACTGATTTATGGCTAGATGGTGGCCATAATCCTGCTGCTGGAAAGGTTGTTGCAGCGCAACTTAAACAATGGAAAAAAAAATCAAACCGTCCTATTATTATGATTGCCAGTATGCTTAAAACTAAAGACACTATTGGTTATTTTCGCCCTTTATCCAATATCGTAGATAAAGTTTATACGATCCCACTAAATTCCAATAATGCAAGCGTCTGTCCTATAATTTTAGCCCAATCAGCTCAAAAAGTAGGACTTATTGCTAGCCCACAAGCTAATCTACAAGCTGTTTTTCACAAAATTAGTTTAGAACATAAAGATGCAATTATCTTTATTGGTGGCTCTCTCTATTTTGCAGGTGATATTTTACGTGACAATGAAACACCGCCATGCTAAAAATTTTCCTTCATAGAGCTTTAATGAATAGAATTTTTTATTATGAAACTTGATTGCACTCTTTATCAACATCCTAAACTTATCACTGTTTTCGGTGGATCAGGTTTTGTAGGACGACATATCGTTGAAACTTTAACTAAACAGGGGTATCGCGTTCGTATTGCTGTTCGTTATCCGCAAAAAGCTTACTATATGTTACAGGTCGGCGAAGTGGGCCAAATCCAAATGCTTGCAGCTGATGTTAAAAACCGTGCTTGTGTTGCCCGTGCATTGCTAGGAGCAGACGGTGCAATTTTTCTTCCCGGAAGCTTAACACAAGCAAGCCAGTCGAATTTTCAAAATGCACAAATTGATGGCGCAAAAAATGTTGCAGAATTATCAGCTCAAGCGAATATTCCACTCATTCATATGTCCACACTCATCGCCAATGATGAAAACACCTCATGTTCTTATGCTCATGCTAAATTTACAAGTGAACAAATTGTGCGTGATAGCCATCCTCAAGCAATTATTATGCGCCCATCGGTTATTTTTGGGCCGGAAGATTGTTTTTTTAATACCTTAGCAAATTTATCTCGCTTTTCGCCTATTGTACCACTTTTTGGTGGTGGACAAAGCAAATTTCAACCTGTTTATGTTGGTGATATCGCTGAATTTGTTACACGCGCTTTGGAAGGAAAGGTTGCTTCTGGAAAAAGTTATGATCTTGGTGGACCTTTAGTTATGACATTTCAGAACATCGTTGAAAATGTACTAAAAATCATTCACCGCAAGAAAATAATTTTATCTATGCCTCTTTCTACTGGTCTTTTTATTGGAAATATTTTAGGAAATATCGGTAAAATACCCTTATTGCCAGAACTTATGACTGCTGATCAAATACGCTTTCTACAAATAAACAATATTGTCTCTCAAGAGGCTATTAAAAATGGACAGACTTTAGAAGGAGTCGGAATTACTCCTAAAACAATGAGCGCTATTTTACCCAGTTATCTATGGCGGTTTCGTCCTCAAGGGCAGTTTTCTAAAGGTTTATCAGCTTAATGCCATTTTTTTGTGCTTAAATTGGATTAATGCTTACACTTAAAAATAGATATACTGCTGCTCAAATTTATATTTATATGGCATTTTTCAGAGAATATAATTTCATAAATAAATTCTTTGGCCTCTCTTTACAATATTAAAACCACCGTAGACTATGAATGTTTTATTTTATCAATAGAATTTACGATATTTTTTATTGCCTGTTGCGGGTATCATCATTCAACATATCAATATATTGCCTATAAGCACAGGCTCATGAAAATTTAAAAAAGATTTTTTATATAAATATATAAAGAAATCTTTATATATGCGTGCATTTTTTAATCTTCTTTAATCACTTTGAACAAAATAATTTTAAAGAAACAAAAATGATAGCTATGTTATCATAGGATATCTAACTTGCTGTTTATAGCTAGCAAAAAATTTGGTATTTTTTGTCAACAATGGAAATATTCAATCTAATGATTTGCCGTAAAAAATTTTCTTCTAACTAACTTTTAAGTGAGGCATATGTTTCTTGTATAGAAAACTATAAAATAAAGTAACCGTTTTACCTAAATATTATAATGAAAAAGTTGTATACCTTTATCTTCATCGGTTAGAAATAAAATCAAATGTTCTATCGGAAGATATAAGTTATCTATATTGGAGTTGCCTACAAAAACCTTATAACCCAAACCATCACCTTTATTAGAACATTTCCCTGGTTAAAAAAGGAGATGCATCGTGCACAACTTTGGTGACTATACCTCCAAAGAAAAAACTCAAAAAATCATTCAAATTTATACCTGTATTTTTTGCTTCTTATTCTTTTTTCTCCATTACCAGCTGTTGCTCAATCGTTAGCATTCCCCTCTCTTTCTACCTTCACTTGGCCAGATAGTTCATGGCTTATTTTAGCACTTTTTGGGGGTATTTCTTGTACCTCACCACTCATATGTATAGCGGTTATTATGGCTATAAAAAGAGCTTCATGGAAACCGTTGAAAATGATTCAGGCAGATTTTTTTGAAAAGCTTAAATATTATGAGTGGCTTTTTGAAGAAACAGGGCAGTGCCTTCTGATTTGGGAAAATCCAACAGCCTTACCGCATATAGTTGGTAATATTTCTGCATTACAAAAAATGGAAATTAACCAGAAAAATTTTCAATGTTTTGGGCGTTGGCTTGAAGAATCATCTCTAAGACAACTTGATCAAGCACTGATTCAATTGCGCTGTAATGGTTGTCCCTTTGAACTTTCTATTACTACGACAAATAAAACATTGTTGCAAGTTACAGGTGTCATCGCAGGAACAGCGGCTATTGCGCGTTTTCAAGATATTTCACCTCAGCAAAGTGAAAACATTCGTTTACAGGAAAATATCGCCGAATTACTTAAAGAACTGAACCTACAACGTAACCTTCTTGATCATATTCAAGAACCGGTGTGGATCCAAGATTGTGAAGGGAAAATCTGTTTTATTAATCGCGCTTTTCGAGAAATAACAAGCTTTCAAGAAAGCAGCAATCATATAACTGACCTTTTCAATGAAACCACACAGCGTAAAACAGATGAAGCAGAAACAGTTTTTCAAGAACACGTTCATACAGTTATTGATGGAGAACGGCACCACTTTCACCTCACCCGTGTCACAACAGCAGAAGGGATGGCAGCTTTCGCCCGTGATGATAGTGCATATGAAAATCTTACCAAAGAAATGAGACGAATTCTTCAAAACCATTGTGAAACACTCGACCAAATTTCAACAGCTGTGGCAATTTTTGATACTCATCAAAAGTTAAAATTCTGCAATCATGCCTTTAAAGTTTTATGGCCGCTGGAAAATTCTTTTTTAGAAAGTGAACCAAGTCATTCATTGCTTCTTGAACAGTTGCGTGAAAAAGGACTGCTTGGTGAACATCCTGATTGGCGTGCATGGAAAGAAGAGCTTTTTAAAGCTTACCAGCAAATAGAATCGGACCAACAAATTTGGAATCTTCCCGATGGACGTACAGTACGCGTTATTGCTAGCCCTCATCCACAAGGAGGTGTTACTTGGTTTTACGAAAATCTTACTGAAAAAATTGATCTTGAGCGACGTTATAATACATTAATCAAAATACAAGGTGAAACACTTGATAAACTTTCCGAAGGTGTAGTGGTTTTTGGAACTGATGGACGCCTTCGTTTATCAAATCCAGCCCTATCAAAATTGTGGTCTTTACCTTATAATTTACTAGTAGAAGGAACCCACATTACACAATTACAAACCCATTGTTCAACTTTAACAGTAGGACAAGAATGGGAACAATTTACTAAATTCATCACTGGTTTTGCTGAAAAACGTGATGCATATTCAGGTCGCATAGACTTAAAAAATGGAACGATTATTGATTATACATTGGTACCATTGCCTAACGGACAAATAATGCTAACGTTTGTTAATGTTACCGATAGTGTTCATATTGCGCGCGCACTACAAGAAAGGAATGAAGCTCTAGAAAGTGCTGATCGTTTACGCAATGAATTTGTCCAACATGTTTCTTATGAATTACGTACACCTCTTACCAATATTATTGGATTTTCTGACATTTTACGCGACCAAATTTTTGGCTCTATCAATGAACGCCAACGTGAATACCTTGGCCATATCCAATCAGAGTCAAATGCCCTTTTGAACATTGTTAATGATATTCTTGACCTTGCGACTCTTGATGCAGGCATTATGGAATTGGACATTAAACCAGTTAACATTACCGATGCTATGGCACAAGCAGTTGCCCGAGTAGAAGAACATCTTAATGGGCGCTATATCACATTTTCACAACAGATTTCTTCTTCTTTAAATTTTATTTTGGCTGATGCAACACGTTTGCACCAAATTTTTGTTAATATACTCAGTAATGCTGTTAATTTTGCAACGGAAGAAAGCACGATTGAATTTTGTGCAAATAAACAAAGAGACAATATTGTTTTCAGTGTCCATAATGAAGGATCTGATATCCCAACTGATATTCTGGATCGTATTTTCAAACGTTTTTCTTCTCGTCCTCATCATGGTGGACGTGCAGGAGCGGGTCTTGGCCTCTCTCTTGTTAAAAGTTTCGTTGAACTCCATGGTGGACATGTTAAAATTTTAACCGGTACGGGCCAAGGGACAACAGTTAAGTGCTTTTTTCCAGTGCAAAAAGAGGATATAATTTCTTAATCTTACTTTTAGTTATTATAACAATTTTTTTCTATAAATTTCATGGAATTCTTTATGAATTTTAGTTTTTTTCTCGAAAATGAAGAAGCAACTAAACTTTTTGCGCAAGATTTAGCCCTTGCCTTAAAACCAGGCGACCTTGTAACACTCCAAGGCAATCTTGGGGCAGGAAAATCAACACTTGCCCGCTCACTTATCCGTGCACTTGCTAACGATAACACATTGGATGTCCCCAGTCCTACTTTTACTCTTGTTCAAGATTATCAGCTTCCACAGTTTGAAGTTATCCATGCTGATTTTTACCGCCTTTCTATGGTAGAAGAAATTGACGAATTAGGGCTTCATGAAGCACGTGAACAAAGTGTTTTATTGATAGAATGGCCAGAAAAAGGAGCAGATCTTTTAGGGCCTGCTACCTTTGCTATCACCTTACAACACGAAAATTGTGGACGTTACATCACTGTTGCATCAGCAGCACATTCTGCCAAGCGTCTGCAACATTCTTTTGCCATTCGTTCCTTCCTAACAACTCATGGCCGTGGTCATGTCCATCGTTATTTTTTAGCAAGTGATGCTTCAGCACGTTCCTATGAACTTTTAGATGATGGTCACCATCAAGAAGTTCTCATGGATGCAGCAATTATGCAAACAACACATGATGTCAATTCCTCTTATTCAGAAATAACACATCTTGCAAAGGATATCCGTCAATTTGTAGGGATAAGTCGGCTTATTTCGGATAATGGATTTTCTGCTCCTCGTATTTTTGTTGAAGATTTTGAAAAAGGCTTCTTAATTTTAGAAGATCTAGGGCGTGAAGGACTTTTAGATCAAACAGGCAATCCTATAGAAGAACGTTATCTTGCTTGTAGTGAATTATTGGCAACTTTCCACCAAAAGTCATGGCCTTCAGAAAAACAATTTGCGACATTTTTGCTTCAAATTCCCTATTATGATTACCAAACTATGCAAGCAGAGCTTTCTTTACTGCTGGACTGGTATATACCTTTTCAAAAACAAAAATCTTTAAATGAAAAACAACGTAAAGCTTTTTTTACCTGTTGGCACCCTTATCTTGACATGTTAACTCAAGGAGAAAATACCTTTGTTATGCGCGATTATCATTCGCCTAACATTCTTTGGCGCGCTCATAAAAAAGGAATTGATCGTATTGGTCTTATTGATTTTCAGGATGGTTTGAAAGGTCCAACAGTTTATGATCTTGTTTCTTTAGCACAAGATGCACGTTGCTATATTTCACCAACATTGGAAGCAAAAATTCTCGATGCTTATTGCAATGCACGTCGTCAAGCACCACGATCTTTTAATGAAGACAAATTGCGTAAACTTTATGCGCTTGCTGGTGCTCAACGGATTTCAAAAATTTTAGGAATTTTTATACGGCTTCATCAACAAGATGGAAAATCATCTTACCTTAAACATTTACCCTACCTTCAAGATTATCTTGCCCGTAATCTTTCACACCCAACTCTTGCTGATTTACAAAGCTTTTATCAAGAAATGGGCATACTTGCAGATACACTGTAGATATATTCAGCTATTGAGCGCATTATCATATGTTTCGTACATGCTTTATGAGTAGGAAATAATTCATGAGATTTAAGCTGAAATGTTATTAAACTATCTTTTTTAAAACAAAATCGTTTTCTTATTTTTAAAGTGCAGATCTCTTCCTGATAATTACAATTTTTTTCTTCATACGATGGGATATTATTATAATTTAAACCCCTATAGATCCATTTCTTTAAATTGTTACATGCCACAACACTATAAAACAAAGTATAATTGATTGTAACTATTGATCCTCAAAATAAACTTTCTTCAGCAATTTTAGCTAATTCCAAAGTAGCTATCAATAACAATATTCTCTCTAATTAATCCAACTTTTATAACTGCAACCGCAATACTTTATTCCTCTCACTTTTACTTTAGAAAAGCTATTGTATAAACACAGTTTTTCAGGCTTTTGCTAATTGAAAATTAGTATACAATGGAAATAATCAAAAGATAACTAAGATGGAATCTTTATGCCCCAAAAACAAGGCTCAGTGACTCGTAAACCACGTGTATTTTCTATTTCTCCTGGAACTTCTTTTTTGCCTCATTTCGTTGATGCACTTCTCTCAGGCAGTCTTATTGATGATTTTGCACCAAATGGAGATATCCAAGCTGCGCTCGTTGATACTCTTATTTATGTACCAACACGGCGTGCTGCTCGTGCTTTACGTGCAGTTTTTGTTGAAAGAAGTCATACACGATCAAGCTTTTTGCCCACTATCCGCCCTTTAGGAGATATGGATGAAGAAAGTTCTTTTTTATTGAAAATCATGATAGTATTTTGACACTCAATCCCCCCATTAAAGAAAGTGAACGTCTTCTCCTTCTAGCACGCCTTATTCGTCCTTGGCGGGAAAATTTGCCAGCCCATTTGCGTGCTATATTTGGTACAGAAGATGTGCTCATTCCTGCTAATACTGCTGATGCAATTTGGCTTGCTCAAGATCTAGCATGTTTGATGGATGAAGTTGAAACAGAATCTGCAGATTGGTCAAAACTCAAAGATATTTGCCCTGATACGGTTGCTGAATGGTGGCAAATCACTTTAGATTTTTTAACTATTATCACACAAAATTGGCCTCAAATTTTAAAAGAAAAACAACGAAGTAATCCGGTTGAATGGCGCAATCAAGCACTCAAAATACAAGCAGACATTTTATACCATACACAACCTCATAAACCTATTATCGTTGCTGGTGCAACAGGTTCTATTCCTGCAGTTGCTCATCTTTCAAAAGTGGTTGCCTACCTGCCCAAAGGAGCCGTTGTTCTCCCAGGGCTTGATCTTTATATGGATGAAGCGCAATGGGATGCATTAGGCACAATGAATAAAGATACAACAACTCTTGATTGTTTTGATCATGCTCTTGGTGCTTTTAGTCACCCTCAATATCATTTAAAAAAATTTTTATCTCTTATGAAATGTCAACGCATTCATGTGAGTGAAATTGGCCAAAGAAGTATAATGCAAACAAAACGTGCTGCCCTTGTATCAGAAGCGCTACGACCAGTTTCTACTACAGATCAATGGGCACAAATTGTGCGTGATGATTATGAAAATGTTTGCGCAGATTGGTCACTGATTGAAGCCAGTAATGAACGCGAAGAAGCTTTAGCCATTTCTATTGCTTTACGTAATGCCATTGAAGAGCCTCAAAAAATTGCAGCTCTTATTACTAATGACCGTAATTTAGCACGCCGTGTTGTTACTGAATTACAACGCTTTGGGATTGAAGCAAATGATTCAGGTGGAATGCCGCTTGCTCATACATTGCCTGCAACCCTATTACGACTATTGTTAGAAAATGTGTTTAAGCCTGGTGATCCTATCGCTTTTCTATCTCTTCTTAAACACCCACTCACAATTCTAGGACAAAATCGTCAACGTTTACGTGAAATAGTAGAAAATTTTGAACTATTTGTTCTTCGAGGTAGTCCTAATCGCATCAACCTTTGCGAATGTGATCAATTTCTTGAAACATGGGTGCAAACACATTCCTATAACATGTCTGACAATTGCCCCTTTGATCCACAAAAAACCGAAGAAGCACGCTTGCTTTGTCACCTTTTGGTTAAAGCAGTTGAACCATTAGCGTCTTTGATAAAACAGGATAAAGAATATACCATTAATGAAGTTGCAAGAGCCACTGTCGAAGCATTTGAAAATTTTGGGCGAGATGATAATAATTCCTTTGTGCACCTTTATCAAAATGAAGCAGGAAAAGCTTTATCAATTTTTTTGCATGAATTGGTTAACGATCAATCAGAATTAAAATTTCATCTTTGTGAATGGCCAGCTATGTTTTTAGCACTCATAGCAACCCGCTGTGTAGGCCCTTCCCCCGGAGGGCATTCACGTTTATTTATTTGGGGCACTTTAGAATCGCGCTTACAAACAGTTGATACAGTTGTTCTTGGTAACCTTAATGAAGGATCTTGGCCTATAACAACCCGCAATGATGCTTTTTTATCGCGGCCAATGAAAATGACGCTAACTCTTGAACCACCTGAAAAGCGTATTGGCCTTTCTGCACATGATTTTCAATGGGCTATGGGAATGAATAAGGTAGTGATGAGTCGAGCTACGCGTATCAACCATATTCCTTCTGTCCCCTCACGCTGGTTGCAACGTTTAGAAACAGTAGTGGGTAAACAAGTTTGGAAACAAATCTGCTCACGGGGAGAGACATTTCTTCATTGGGCAAAAATGCTCGACAAAACAGATACGATCGGTTTTACACCACGACCTTGCCCTGTACCACCACTTGATATGCGCCCACGTCATTTTTCAGTGACTGAAATAGAAACGTTGCGCTATAATCCTTATGCCATTTATGCTAAAAAAATCTTGCGCCTCAAACCACTTAAGGCACTTATTTATAGCCCTTATGCAGCTGACCGTGGAATTTTATATCATGCTATTCTTGCCGCTTTTTGCACACAAATAAAAGACCCAAACGTTGCTCATGCATTAGCGACATTTCTGGCTATTGGGCGCAAAGAATTTGACAAATTAAATTTGCCTCCTGACATTAAAGCAATTTGGTGGTCAATTTTTGAAAATTTTGCTCCTTTTTTTATTAAATGGGAACGAAGCCTCGGCCCTCGAGAACGACATGTTGAAGTTGCTTCTCAAAAAACACCTATAGGTACAACAGGTGTCACTCTTTCAGGGCGCGCTGATCGTATTGATATTTTGCCTGGTAAAATGGTTGAAATTCTTGATTTTAAAACCAATACTCCCCCTTCATCTAAACAGGTTCGTGCTTTATTACATCCGCAATTGGCATTGGAAGCAGCTTTGTTAATGCAAGGAGCTTTTATAGACTTCCAAGGTCTTAACCCTTTAAACTTATTTTACATCCCCCTTAAAGGAAAAGGTTCAATCGAATCTCAATCGATTATTTCATACAAAAAAAAAGCAAAAGATCAGACAAATGCAGTTTCACTTGGTCAAGAAGCATGGATGCGTCTTATCGCATTGATCCAGTATTATCAAAATCCACAACAAGGCTATCTTTCACACGCACTCCCTTCACCTCATCATTATGAAGGTGATTATGATCACTTGGCTCGATTATCGGAATGGTCCAGTAATTTTTATAAAGCAGGTTTATCATGACTACTTTTTTTATTCCCGAAGCAGCCCTTGATGCACAAAAAAAAGCGACACACCCAAAAACAAATGTATGGGTTTCTGCAAATGCAGGATCTGGCAAAACCCACGTTTTAAGTGAACGCGTCATTCGTTTGCTTTTAAACGGTACACCTCCAGCGCGTATTTTATGTCTAACTTATACCAACGCAGCTGCTTCTGTGATGCAATCGCGTATTTTTCGTACACTTTCCAGTTGGAACGAACTTAATGATGAGCAACTCCAAACAGTTTTATCGCAACTTGAAAATAAACCCACAAATGCACAAAAACTCGCTTATGCACGTAAACTCTTTGCTCGTGCTCTTGAAACACCAGGTGGCTTAAAAATCCAAACCATTCATGCATTTTGTGAAGCTTTATTGCATCAATTTCCGCTAGAATCTAATATTGCTGGTCATTTTGAACTTCTTGATGATACAAATCGAACACAGTTATTGCATCAAGCCCGTTGCCAACTTTTGGCACATAGCCATATACAATCGGCTTTAAAAGAGTTATTTAAAACTATTAGCGAAAGTACATTTGATCAATTGCTCCATGAAGCTGCTCAAAAACAGCATGAACTTTCTGACTTCTTGCCGTTCATTTTATCTAAAAGTGGAGAACAGCAATTACGTGCATTTTTTAATTTAACTCCCAATGAAACACATTCACAAATACTTAAAGAAATTCAACAAACCGCTTCATTGTCTTCTTATACCTTCAAATATTTTCAAACCTACAGTAATAAAAAAGCAACAGACATTATAGCGAAATTTTCTCAGTTAGCGACTGTCTCAGATGAAGAAGATATTATAGACGTTGTATCAAGCATTTACTTTACAACTGATGGTATACCCCGTAATTTTTCATGTCTTCTTTCCAAAAAATTAAATGAGACTTCGTCTTTTATTCAAAAAGAGATTGAAGAAAAACAAAATAAAGTCTCTGTTTTATTAGACAAATATCAAGGTATAAAACTTGTCACACTCAATATGGCCGCTTTTCAAATTTGTGCTACTTATCTTAAAATCTATGCGGATTTAAAAAAAGCCAATGGTCTGTTAGATTTTGATGACCTTATTGAACGCACACTCTATTTATTGCAGCGTAAAGGTGCAAGTCAGTGGGTGCAATATAAACTTGATCGTGGCATTGATCATATTCTTATCGATGAAGCACAAGACACAAACCCTGAGCAATGGCAAATTATTCAGCTTTTAGCGCAGGAATTTTTTGCAGACTATAGTCAACACACAAACATCCGCACCATTTTTGCTGTTGGTGATGAAAAGCAATCTATCTACTCTTTCCAAGGTGCTGAACCAGAAAATTTTGCTAAAAATGGCCGAATGTTTCAAAAACAAGCGCAACGCATTAATCAAAAATTTGAAAAAATACAACTAAACTATTCTTTTCGCTCTACAGCTGATATCCTCAAAGGTGTTGATCTTGTATTTGAAACGCCGGAAAATTATAAAGGACTTTCAGCAGATAATGTAAAAACAGTGCACGAACCTGTTCGCATTAATAGCCCAGGTGAAGTTATTTTATGGGACACCATTTCCAAAGAAACAAACGAACTTCCTGATGATTGGCATTCAACTGTCGATCACTTGGATACACCTGAAATACGCTTAGCAAATAAAATTGCCGTAACCATTGCTGACTGGTTGCACTCAGGCGAAATGCTTCCAGCAAAAGGACGCCTGCTGCGCGCTAGTGATATTATGGTTTTAGTTCGTAAACGACATGATCAATTTGTACCTGCTCTTTCTCGCGCACTTAAATTACACAATGTTCCTGTGGCTGGTGCTGATCGTTTACAGCTAACCAGCCATATCAGTGTACGTGACTTAATGGCGCTTGCGCAGTTCGTTTTGCAACCACAAGATGACCTTTCTCTTGCTTGTGTTTTAAAAAGTCCACTTTTTGCATTTAGCGAAGATGCACTCTATCACCTTGCAGCAAAACGTATAGGGTCACTTTGGAAAAGTCTTCGTACCCACGCTTCATCACATACATCTTATAAAGATGCCTTTGAAAATTTAAGCAAATATCGCACCTTTGTTGATAAAATACCGGTTTTTGAATTTTATAGTCACATTCTCAACAATGACAAAGGGCGACAAAAAATCCTTGCCCGTTTAGGATCTGAAGCAAATGAAATTCTTGACGCTTTCATGGATTATACACTCACAATTCAACAAACCGGTTTGCCAGGACTACAAGCCTTTTTGGAAATATTGAATGCCAATAAACCAGAAATCAAACGTGAGCTTGATCAAAACCATGAAGAAGTTCGCATTATGACTGTCCACGCTGCTAAAGGATTGGAAAGCGCTATCGTTTTTTTGGTTGATCCGGGTAGTGCAATCTGGGATTCACATTATATACCACATTTTTTCACATTTCCTCTGAATGGAAGACAAGCTCTTATTTGGCGTCCAAATGCACAATTTAAAAAGCCTTTTGAAAAAGCACTCTCGCATTTAAAGGAGCGTGCAGAAGAAGAGTATAAGCGCCTTCTTTATGTGGGAATGACACGTGCTGAAGATCGATTGATTGTTTGCGGTTATAGCAATCAAAAAGAAAACTCTAATACATGGCTAAAATTGGTAAAAAAAGCCCTTCAACCCCACAGCGTTACCATAAAAGGCCCAACAGAAGATATAGCAGCTTGGCGCTATTCTATTACATCTTCGTCTACCCTAACAAACAAGGAAATACTTGATGAAGATAAACAAACATTGCCACCTTTGCCAGCTTTTTTTCATCATAAAATGCATTCAGAACCAGGTTTACCAAAACCGCTAAGACCTTCTATTGCTGGTCCTTCCATTGATATTAATGCTGAATCTTTTTCTAATCAAACACACTATAGCGTTTCACCCGTTTTAGGAGAAAAAAATACGAACAAAATTTTTACTATCGAATATGGTAATTTGGTTCACCGCTTACTACAATATTTGCCTGAGTGCCCTCTCCAAAAACGTTTTGATTACGCTCAGCGTTATCTCAGCATCAAAGCTTCCCATTGGCCTGAACTTCAAAGAAAAAAAGCACTCCATCAAGTTTGTGAATTGTTAGAAAATCCACATCTCAAATCCCTTTTTTCTGCTCATTCTCGTGCTGAAGTTTCGCTTATGGGTACTCTCAAAATTCATGGTAAAGAACAGATAATTTCCGGACAAATTGACCGTTTATGTGTCACTCAAGACAGTGTTCTTTTTGCTGATTTTAAAACAGGAATTCCACCAGAAAATGAAATTACTATCCCCCAAAATTATTTATTACAAATGGCTCTTTATCGAAAATTGCTGCAAACTATTTATCCAGATAAAAATATTGATGCTTTTCTTATTTATTGTAGAGAAGCGAAAATTTTTACACTTACTCCTGAAAAACTCGATACATGTTTGAATGAATTTGTCTGATAAAAAAGAAAAAACTTTTCAAAAGATCTTGTCCTCCTTTATTTTATCATTACTTGACATTAATCGAAGTCATTTTAATATGTATAAAAGAATATATAAAGGCTCAATCAATGACATGTATAAAAGCTGATAATAGCAATTTCGAAAATGAAGTTCTCACCTCTTCCACTCCTGTTGTAGTTGATTTTTGGGCAGAGTGGTGTGGCCCTTGCAAAATGATTGCACCGATCCTGGATGAAATTTCAATAGAAATGCAAGGCCAAGTGAAAATTGTCAAAGTTAATATTGATGAAAATCCAGAACTGGCTACGCAATATGGAGTTCGCTCAATCCCTACTCTCTTGATGTTTAAAAATGGAAATATCTCATCTCATATGGTTGGTGCCGTTTCTAAAGGACGCCTCTGCGAATGGATTAAAGAGGGGCTTAGTTAAATTTTCTTATAATAAACTTTTATTTATATAAAGAGAGAAGTTCTAAAGAGCTCTTTATCTTTTTAAAATGAGTTTCTTTGCTGAAAATTATTATTTAGAACGGATTTGATAATCTTTAAAAGGTGAAAATTTTATTTTTGGGACTCGTTCTGCTTCATAATTCAATGAAAAATGATTTTCTGCTAAAAAAACCGGATCACCATCTAAATCATGAGCAATAGCAGAGCGGTAGTTTGTGAGAAAATTTTGAAGTTCATCTTTATCATCTGTAAAAATCCAACGACAAATATTAAAACGCGCTGGTTCAAAGTTCACGGGTAAAGAATACTCCACCTTCAGTCTTTCTATTAAAACATCAATTTGCAAAGCACCAATAACACCAATAAGAGCAAGTGATCCATCGTCAGGAATAAAGAGTTGAACAACCCCCTCTTCAGCCATTTGTCGTAAAGCTTCTTTTAGCTTTTTTGCTTTCATGGGATCATTTAAACATACCCGACGCAAAATTTCTGGTGCAAAATTTGGTAAACCTTTAAAGAGAATATCTTCCCCCTCAGTCAGAGTATCACCAATTCGCAAAGTCCCGTGATTAGGAATCCCGACTACATCACCAGCATAGGCTTGATCAGCAATTTGACGTGAACGAGCAAAGAAAAATTGCGGTGTCGAAAGCGTCATTGGTTTTCCCGTCCGAACTAATTTTGCCTTCATACCACGCTTAAGCGTCCCCGAACATACCCGTAAAAACGCAATCCGATCACGATGATTAGGATCCATATTGGCTTGAATTTTAAAGACGAACCCTGTCATCTTGGATTCTACAGCCATTACAGTACGTTGATCAGCCACCTGATCACGAGGACTTGGACCAAAATCAACTAACGCATTTATTAAATCACGAACACCAAAATTACGTAAAGCTGAACCAAAATAAACAGGTGTCATATAACCTTCACAGAAAGCTTGAAAATCAAAATTTTTGCATGCATTGCGGGCAAATTCTATTCCTTCAACAAAAGATGCACGCTGATTTTCAGGTAGTAAATTAGAAATCTCAACAGGCCCAGAAACTACTTGTGGAGTTACTTCATCATCATGTTGACGAAAACGGTTATGATGAAGATCAAAAGTACCTTTAAAATCTTTACCTATACCTACAGGCCACGTAATTGGAGCAGTATCAAGAGCAAGTTTTTCTTCAATTTCATCTAAAATTTCTAGGGGATCACGCGTCTCACGATCCATTTTGTTAACAAAAGTAACAATAGGAATGTCCCTCATTCGGCAAACTTCAAATAGCTTTAATGTCCTAGGCTCAATTCCGCGTGCACCATCCAATACCATGATAGCACTATCAACCGCCGTGAGAGTGCGATATGTATCATCGGCAAAATCAGCATGGCCTGGAGTATCTAATAAATTAAAAATATGCCCCTCATATTCAAATGTCATCACAGATGTTACAACCGAAATACCGCGGTCACGTTCAATTTTCATCCAATCAGAACGAGTTTGAATACGGTCTTTTTTTGCTCTCACCTCACCAGCAAGTTGAATAGCTCCACCAAACAGTAACAATTTCTCTGTTAATGTCGTTTTTCCTGCATCAGGGTGAGCAATAATCGCAAATGTACGCCGCCGCTTTACCTCTTGCGCTCTATTTTCCATTATTCCCCCCTAAAATCGTGCAAGCACTTCAGCAATGAGCACACGCATTTTATCAATTCCATAAAGTGCAATAAATGATCCAAACCTTGGCCCCCGTTCTTGCCCTAAAAGGACTTCATAGAGCATTTGAAAAAAAACATTCGAAACACCAGGCCCCCTTCAGGGCTTTTTTTGCTATAATCTTGATAACGCTCGGTTAAACGTGCAACATCAAGAAGCGCATTTTGAATTGTATTTTCATCAACAGTTTCTGGAAGGCTGGCTAATTTTTCATCAATTTTAGCCAATGTTAAACGTTCATCTTCATCAGGTATGCGAAATTTCTTGTTTGGTTTTACAAAAATACCAAAATATTTAATCGCAAATTCCACTAACTGGTCAAGCATTGGATATGTTTGCGGATTTGCTCCTTTAGCATAGCGAGAAATAAATCCCCAAAGCACTTCTTTATTTTCAGCATTTGAAGCACTTACTAAATTCAATAACATAGCAAAAGATACAGGCAAACTAATCTGTGGAGGGCAACCATTATGGATATGCCATACGGGATTATTTAGCCGTTCTTTCCACAATTGACGGTTATAAGCTGAAAGATGTGTATAATATTCATCAACAGCTTTTGGAATGACATCAAAATAAAGCCTTTTTGCTGTTTTAGGCTTTAAAAACATATAGAGTGCTAGGCTCTCTGTTGGTGCATAAGCCAACCATTCATCAATAGTCAAACCATTCCCTTTAGATTTGGAAATTTTTTGCCCCTTATCATCTAAAAAAAGCTCATAATTGAACCCTTCAGGCGGATTACCATCAAGTACTTTGCAAATTTTAGAAGAAAGAGTGACAGAATCAATAAGATCTTTTCCTGCCATTTCATAATCAACCCCAAGCGCTTTCCAGCGCATTGCCCAATCCACCTTCCACTGGCATTTAACTTTTCCACGTGTGATTTCTGTTTCAATTGTTTCACCTGTTTCAGGTTCTATATAAATGACAGTACCTTTCTCAACATTACGGTCAATCATTGGTACTTGTAATACTTTTCCAGAAACAGGAGAGATAGGTAAAAAAGTGAATATGTTGCCCGTCGCTCTTCACCCAATGTTGGTAGAATAATGTCCATAACCTGGTCATAACAAGCAAGTATTTTTAAAAGTGCTTCATCAAAACGACCGGAGTTATAATAATCGGTAGAACTGACAAATTCATAATCAAAACCAAAGCGATCAAGAAACGTGCATAAACGCGCATTATTAGCTGCTCCAAAAGAAGGATAAACATCCCCAAAAGGATCTGGCACACGACTAAGTGGCTGACCAAGATAACGCTCCATCTTTTCACGGTTAGGCACATTATCAGGAACTTTGCGCAAACCATCCATATCATCAGAAAAACACAAAAGTTTTGTTTCAACTTGGTTTTCAGTTAAAATGTGAAATGCATGACGCACCATGGTTGTGCGCGCCACTTCTCCAAAGGTACCAATGTGCGGCAAACCAGAAGGCCCATAGCCTGTTTCAAATAAAATGCTCTCTGGATAACCTGTTTTTTCATAACGTTTGATAATTTTACGTGCTTCTTCAAATGGCCAGGCCTTCGACTGAGCAGCTGCATCAATTAATTCGGGTGTAAACTTAAGGGCAGCACACTGATCACGCATTTATAATTTTTATCCTTAAATTAAATTGTTTAATATCATGGTTTATGATCATTGAATTTATTCATCAATAATAGCAAAATTAAAAGTAGCAAAAATTCTTTTACCCCATTTTTATTACTTCACAATAAGCCTTATCTTTACGTTTTAATTGGCTTTTTTAGTGTCGTTATTTTAAACTTTACCCTATTACACTTACTTCAAAAGAAAACAAATCCTTTTGCGCTGAAGACAACATAAACAAATAGCGTATCTGTTGTTGGTAAAAATAAGTAAAAAAAATTCTGTTATATATCTTGTCTAAAAGTTATTTTTTCCAGAAAAATACTAAAGTAGTTTTTTATTATTTTCATTTATAACTTTGATGAACGCATCGCTAATGTGCATAAGCGTAAAGCATTTAATTTAATAAAGCCAGTAGCATCTTTTTGATCATAAGTACTTTGACTATCCTCAAAAATAACCAATTTATTGCAATTAAAGTGACTTTTCGCTTTGGCGCCTCATTACAATAACATTACCTTTATAAAGCTTTAATGTTACTTCACTTTCAACATTTTCTTGAGATAAATTTATAGCCGTCTGCAACATTTTGCGTTCAGGTAAAAACCAAAAACCTTAATAAATCAATTCTGCATAACATGGCATTAATTCATCTTTCAAATGAGCCACACCACGATCTAATGTTAAAGATTCAATTGCTCGGTGCGCGGTTAAGAGAATAATTCCCCCTGATGTTTCGTAAATATCACGCGATTTCATACCTATAAAGTGGTTTTCTACTAAATCTAACCGACCGATACCATTGTCGTACTCATACTGATTTAACTGAGCAAGTAAAATCGCAGGAGATAAAATTTTTCCATTAATCGAAACAGCATCACCTTTTTTTAAAACCAATAGTGATTATCACTGCTTGATCTGGAGTAACCTCTGGTGCAAGAGTGCACATATGCGCATATTCGGGAGTAGAAATAGTTAGATCTTCTAAAATTTTTCCTTCTGATGACAAATGTAATAAATTTGTATTCTATTGAAAAAGGTGCCTCACCTTGTTTATCCTTTTCTTCACAGAAATTTGATGCGCTTGCGCAAACTCAATTAAATCTGTCTGACTTTTAAAAGCTCAATCACACCATGGAGTGATAACTTTAATATTGGGGTTAAGAGCATAGGCAGAAAGTGCAAAACGTACTTGATTATTCCCTTTTCCTATTGTACCATGAGTAATTGTATATGTACGTGTCGCTTTAGCAATCTCAATAAGACGTTTTGAGAAATAAGTGGGCAAGCAATTGATATCCTCAAAAGATAAATCCCCGCATAAACCACATTTTCTCGAAATATCGGAAATGCAAAATTATATACAAATTCTTCACACAAATCTCTAATATAGATTTCCTTAACATCAAGCATTTTAGTCTTACAACGTGCAGGTTCTAATTCTCCCTCCTACCCCAAATCAGCGGAAAAAGTTACAACTTCAATGCTAAGTTCGCTTTGCAACTATTTGAGAATGATTGACGTATCTAACTCTCTTTAAATAAGTTAAAATAATTTTTTTAATATTTTACTATTTTTTCATTTTAAAGCTCTACATTATTCACCTTCTTTTCCTTCCCCAGAAACCAACCTCATACAAGTAGTGAAAATAAATTCCTTTTAAGTAATATTAAAAGATGCAAAAAAGAACAAAAAAGCGTAAAGAGAAATGCGTATACGAGAAGCGTAAATGTAGTAATCTCTTTATATAAAGGAAGTTTACATGTCATTTTTACCTGAATGGTCCATTTTTATACAATTTGCTCTAATATCTTTGATTTTAGCGCTTATTCCAGGACCTGATATAATGCTGTCAGTAGGACGGACTATTGCACAAAATAAAAAAGCTGGGATTATGTGTGCCTTTGGTAGTGCAACAGGTTTTGCTATTCAAATTACTGCCGTAGTTATTGGTTTATCAGCATTTATTGTTACTTCACCAAGTGCTTTTTTGCTTCTGAAAATTGTTGGTGCTTTTTTTCTTCTATGGCTTGCTTTTCAAACATTGCGAAAAAACTCGACATTTTCTCTACAACAAACATCCCCACCAAAACATCAAAGTCTCAAACGTAATTATCTTGCGGGAGTTGGAATTAATCTTTTAAATCCCAAAGTTATTCTTTTTAATATAACTTTCTTACCTCAATTTATCGATGCTAATGATCCTATGGTCAAACAAAAATTGTTTATTTTGGGACTTTCTTATATTCCTATATCTTTACCTATTACAATTTTATTGGTTCTTATGGCCAACAAACTTTCCATGAGTCTAAAGGAAAACCCTTTTTATATTCGCCTGCTCAATTGGCTTATTGCAATTATTTTCATTATTTTTGCTTTACGCTTACTTATTACCAATTAAGTTTATTCATCTCCAGTTGTATTTTCACAGTGTAATCGCTCAAATTTACGTAAGCGTTTTGAAGTTGATTTTAGCTGTCCACAGGCAGCTAAAATATCACGACCACGTGGCATCCGAATGGGTGAAGCATAACCTGCTTGATTAACAACATCAGCAAAGCGTTCAATTTGTTCCCAATCAGAACATTGATAATGACTTCCCGGCCATGAATTGAAAGGGATTAAATTGATCTTAGCAGGAATACCTTTAAGCAACTGTACTAATTGTTTAGCATCATCCAAACTATCATTCACGTCTTTCAGCATAACATACTCAAATGTAATTCGTTTTGCATTAGAAAGACCAGGATAATTACGACAAGCATCCATTAAAAGAGAAAGTGGATATTTTTTATTTATTGGTACCAATATATCTCGTAATGTATCACGTACAGCATGGAGTGAGATTGCTAACATAACTCCAATTTCTTTTCCGGCTCGTATAATTTCAGGAACCACTCCACTTGTTGAAAGAGTGATCCGACGTTTTGATAAAGAAAGTCCATCACCATCAGACGCAATCAATAAAGCTTTTTTAACCGCTTCAAAATTAAAAAGCGGTTCCCCCATACCCATCATAACAATATTGGTGACTTTGCGCCCTTCGATTGAAACGACTGCACTATCAGGTGTATTTTTCTCAGGAAAATCACCTAAACGATCACGTGCAACCAATAACTGTGCCAAAATTTCTTCAGCTGTCAGATTACGAACAAGTGTCTGCGTTCCTGTATGACAAAAAGAGCAGGTTAATGTACACCCTACCTGAGATGAAATACATAAAGTACCGCGTCCTTCTTCAGGAATATAAACTGTTTCAATTTCAACAGGTTTTCCAGCACCACGTGCTGGGAAACGTAAAAGCCATTTACATGTACCATCGTTTGATGTTTGTTCTTCAACAATCTCTGGACGCGCAATAGAAAAATGATCTCGAAGCATTTCGCGCATTGGCTTACCAATATTTAACATCTCATCAAAATGTGAAACACCACGTACATAAAGCCAATGCCAAAGTTGACGTACGCGCATACGTATTTGATGTTTTGGAACACCAATCGCCTCTAAAGCTTGCACCATTTCATCATGCGATAAGCCAATTAAGGATAGTTTAGATTTCTCCTTTATCACAGTATCATTTACTTTGAGCACTTGACATGCACCATCTAGTTGAAAAATCATATAAAATAGCCACTGATTTCCAGTTAATAGCTATTTTTAAAATTATAAGCGCTCTAATGACATTTTTGTGCCATATTTAACGCAGCCGTCACCCCTTTTAAGGAATAAGTGTAAGTAGTATGTGTTCCCCGTTTTGAGATCGCTTTCACCACCATATCTTTACCCGAACGCATAGCAGAAACAAGCTGTTTTTCCATCTCCGATGACGCTAACCAAGCTGATGAATCCTTTGTAAAAAAGTCAAAATCCTCATCTCCAACAGTTACAGTAACTTTTGACCCTTCTTTAAGGGTATAACCAGCCATAAATTGCGGCTCAAATATAACAGGTGAATCAGAACGTTTAGTTACCAAAAAGAAATTATCACCATGATTAACAGTTGTTGGAAGTGCATTTAAAGGTACTGACAACACATAACAAACTGTATTTTCTGATGATTTATAAGAATAAGCTCCCCAAGCCTCAAATTGATCTAAACGATTCGGCGTTTGTGCCCATGTTATCCCAGTAGTAGCTAGAATCATCATAGACGTAGTGATAAAAGTCTTTTTTAACATCTTCATTTAGCTCACTTCTTTATTCTCTTTAACAATTTTTTCATTAATGAAGCCTAACAAAAGCCGGCTAAATAATTTAGCATTATTGTTGTTAATTATTTAACAATAAAAATAAGACTTCCAATTAAACAAACCTTTCATTTTAGTGTAACTTTTTGGTTTTTATAGAATATAAATGTTTTTTCAATAATCAGACAAAAAAACAACACTCTGATTTCATTTCATCAAATTCGTTTTTGCATAAAAAATTTGTATTTTCGTAAATAAGTAATTTCTGTCGTTTAAAACAAAAATATAAAAAATACCTCACCTTAATTTTGTAATTCGATTGCAAAATAAGAACAAAAAGTGAACATACTGTTAAACTTTTAAGCAACAAACTGTGGAATTATACTGTATATAAATGAATTACTATATAACTTTAAAAAAATATATTTTTCGTGGAAAATTTTGAACTTTAAAATCTTATTGTTAGCATTAATTGATATCAAAAATTGGATTTACATGCTCAAAAATATAAGAGCAGTTTTGTCTCTATATTAACCAATTCCCTACCTCCACACAAATACGAATAACTTTATATTCATATATTTATTAGTGTATCTAAAAATCAAACAGTTAATAGACTCTATATTTCTTACCAATTAAAGCCGACTTTTAGCTTTGTGTGATGCTATTTATGCCTCTTCTTTTTTGTCCGTTCAAAATCAATATCGTAAAACTATCAAATACTATATCCTTAACTTTGAAATACTCCATAAAAAAGGCTAATAGAGTATTAATCTTTTCTTTTTTGGACCAATTTTTAACATAGATTATATCACATTCAGCCTTTAGCTGCCTCTACCGTAATACATATGCACCGACATTACCTCTTAGGCTGCATCTAATGTTAAATGTTGAATCAATAAAGCATCAAGCGCGTGGACATCATGTGTATTGCGTAATTTGTCAATAACATCAGAATAATGCAAAATGCGCATAATTTGTGACAAAGCCTTCAAATTATCTGTACCAGTATGCTCAGGTGCTAAAAGTAGAAAAACAAGATCAACAGGTTCATCATCAAAAGTTTCAAAATCAACTGGATGCTCAAGACGAGCAAAGATACAGATATTTCGATCAATATTAGGAAATTTCCCGTGAGGAATTGCAATACCATTTCCTACACCGGTTGATCCCAATTTTTCACGCTGCAAAATAATATCAAAAATTATATGCTCATTAAGACCTGTTAATTCATTAGCTTTCTCAGCTAAAATTTTCAGGACTTGTTTTTTTGAATTTGCTTTAAGCACCGGAATAATTGCTTCTGGTGCAATTAACTCACTTAAATTCATATTTAATTTCCTTTTTATACATCCGAATACTTATTTAAAAACTCAAAAATAGTATTAATTTTTAAGAATTGTTGCTGATTTCTGTCAACATTTTACATTGCTTTATTTACGCTATTTTTAACTCATAATAACCATGAATTAATCTCTCTAATATCACCATTAGTTTGTTTTCAACAACATTGAGAAAACAAAAATCGTTTCAATCAAATTTGATTCCTGCTTTAGCTAGTAATAGTTACCGTCATATTTATTAACCTCTCAGTCGTCATAATCGATTTATAATCTTTGAAAAATTGTTCTCTTTTTAACAATAGACTCCATAACATTAACACGCACATTGAACTAAAATGGCACTTTCACTTGAAGTCTTAGTGTATGGCTTAAAACAACTAATTTTAACAATAAAAACATATGAAATATATTTAACCATTCTATTAAAAATTATTTGTGCACTTTGTAATTGGCTTGACGCTTGTAAAAAGTGCACTTATTTTTAAATGCGCAATATAATAAGCAGAATAGTACAAATTTGATTTGATAATTGTACTTATAATCCGTAACATCACCATTAAAATATTTGGAAATAAAATTACTGATACATTGTTTAAATTGATCGTAAAAAATCTTACTGCTATCTCTATCTTTTCTAGAAATGCGCAGATTCATGACAACCCGATTATATCATCAATATAAGATCAATTTACCAATATCTTTCTTAATATACAATCAAAAACATCTCATTTTTTAAAGTGTTCGTCTAACAATATCAATAGAAGAAATTCAATTAATTGTAATTATAAAAATTCATACAAACAGAAATTTGTACACTAAAACAACGAATATTATCAGTACAAAGCGATTCTTATAGAGTGAACAAATAAGAGAAAACAAATTTAATTGTTTCTTTCTGAGCCTAAAAATAACTCAAATCACAAGGCCTTTTTATTTTGTTAAAACAGCATCATCATAGCTCATATCAATAGAGGATTCTTAAGTTATGTAATGAAATACATAAAATGACCGCCTAGTAAAAAAGCTTTATCAATATCATAAGACGCAATTGATTGAAAACAGCACATTATCCTTCATAATTATGACCTTTTAAATTTAATTTGATCTTTTATAACATATTAAAATAATCAAAGAGAAAACTGATCGCCCAAATAAATTCTGCGGACATCAGTGTTATTGATAATATCGTTCGGACAACCATCAATCAACACTTGTCCTTCATGAATAATATAGGCGCGATTAACAAGATTTAATGTCTCACGTACATTATGATCGGTTATCAACACACCGATACCACGTTGAGTTAAGTGATGAACGAGCCGTTGGATATCACAAATAGCAATAGGATCAATTCCCGCAAATGGCTCATCAAGCAACATAAAATTGGGGCGTGAAGCTAAAGCACGTGCGATTTCAAGTCGCCGTCGTTCACCCCCAGATAAAGAAATAGCTGGCGTTTTGCGTAAATGATCAATCTTGAATTCACATAAAAGTGCATCCAGTTCTTCACGACGCTTAAAGCGATCTTTTTCGATCACTTCCAAAACAGCTTTAATGTTATTTTCTACTGAAAGACCACGAAAAATAGATGTTTCTTGAGGTAAATATCCAATACCTAAACGCGCACGTTGATACATTGGCATATGGGTGACATTAAACCCATTAATTTCAATTGTCCCTCCATCGGCTTCAATTAAACCTGTAACCATATAAAAACAAGTAGTTTTACCAGCACCATTAGGGCCTAAAATACCTACAGCCTCACCGGTGCAGACATTAAAAGAAACATCCTTAACAACCTGCCTTCCTCGATAAACTTTAACTAAATGACGCGCAACTAAAGTTCCTTTTAAAGATTGTTTTAAAGCTTCACTTGCAAGATCATATTTAGTTGTTTGTTTTGTTTTTTTGATTTTAAACATAAAATCTTAATAGCTATTTTTGACTTGATTTTAAAATGATTGAAGCACGATTCTTTTTCTCAAATGCCTGACAACCTTCGAGAAAAGCTTTTCCACTTTCCATATGTACTGTCAACTTGCACCCTGTCGCAACATTATTATTATCTCTCAAGACAACTTTATTACCTATCAAGATCATCCTATTTGATTGTCTATCAAAAATACCTTTATCACCGGTAGCAATCTGCGTGGCTATCTTAATATAAACCCTTCCTAATGCTTCCATTTTCTTAATACCTGTTACATCAAAACCAATAGGCAATGTTGACTCTATGCTTTTTTTATTTTCACCAATTGCTTTATGTGCTTTATCATAATAAACAATTAATTGTGATGTTTGCATAAATCGCTCACCCTGAACAATTGAAACATTGCCACTAAAAACAGCAACCCCTTCTTTATCGCGTATTTCTAAGGAATCTGCATGCAATTCTATGGGTTCTTTACTATTTGATAAATTAATCCCGAAATGAGCCTCTTCAGCATACCCAAAAACCACTATCAGTTCTAACAATATTCCTACGATTAAAGCCAAACATAAATTCTTTTGCTTTTTATATGATGTTCTTGGCTGCACTTAATTATCCTCAATTTTTCCATTTATTTATGCGCAGATTTATCTTCCATAAACATCATTTAAAGATTCGTGTTGGTCTTAATTTATTGTTTATCGATCACCAAATGCACATCACCTTGAAAATATATCTTTTGTCCTTTTTCACGAACTTGCAAAGCATTTGCTTTAAGAGATAAGCCTGCACGTTTAATATGTACACATTGATTGGTCTTCAATTGGCCTTCAGATAAATTGATATCGGCAGCTATAAACTGTGCGACTATATTGTTCTGTGTTTTGATTGTAAATGGCTTATCTAATTGCAAATGATCATTAATATGATCATAAGTCCCACTTTGTGCCTTGAGAAAAACCAACCCCAATTTGCCTGAAGGTATCTCAGCTGTAATACCTTGTAATCCAACAACATCAGAATGCGTAGAATCTTGAAAAGCTTTTTGTGCTTCAAGCCAATAAAGCTTATGAGAACTCGTATAGCTTTCTAATCTTGGATTGACCATCATCAATTTTACTATCTCATCATCTTCACTCTTTAAAACTACATTACCAGAGGAAGCAGAAAGGGAAAAAAATATAAACAAAGAAAAAATCAACGCTATAATCAATGCAACGAGAGGTAAAAAGATTTTTAACAAATGGATTCGATACGAATGATGGTACGCTTTTTTAAAAATATCATCAGAAGATGATTTTATTGAAAAAGCTTCATGGTAATTGTATATAGTCATATTTGTTTTTCTCTCAAATACTCTACTTTTTTCAATCTGTAGTATCTCTTAAGATGTATTTTTAAATTTTGCTTCTTGCAATCTGACTGCTCTTAGTTTTATTCTGTTTTTATTAATCTACTATGTGTAACGTGCGCATATGGAATGCATAATTGGTAAAATATAATCTTTTTTGTGTAAATAGAGAGGCTATTTTGATCAAATCAGAGCTCATACAAATTATTGCTCGTTATAACCCACATCTTCTTCAGCGTGATGTAGAAAATATTGTAAATGCTGTTTTTGAAGAAATCTCAACAGCACTCATTAATGGTGACCGTATTGAACTTCGTGGTTTTGGAGCTTTTGCCGTCAAAAGTCGTCCAGCACGTAATGGTCGTAATCCACGAACAGGTGAAACCGTTGTAGTTGAAAAAAAATGGGTTCCTTTTTTCAAGACAGGTAAAGATTTACGGGATCGACTGAATAAATGAATAAATTAATGACAACTAAACGTATTCTTTTGGCAATTATTTTAGTGCCTCTTACAATTTTTTTGATTGCTTTTACTGTAGCTAATCGTCAAATTGTTACTTTAACGCTTGATCCTTTTCGAACTAATTCTGAAAGTTTTACTTATCAAGCTCCCTTTTTTGTTTGGCTTTTTATTTTTCTTGCTCTTGGCATTTTGTTGAGTAGCGCAGTGCATTGGTTTATACAACGTCAATACCGTAAAGCTCTTAAAAAAAGTAAAGCAGAGTTTGAGAAATTAAAAACATCGATCGCTAAAAACCTTAATATAACGACACCTTAATGAATTTTACCCTTATTATGTTTGACAATGAATCTCAAAGGTATGCTTGTTTTTTATAATGTTTCATTAACTTTAAATTTTCACATTGTTCTAGAAATTCTATAGTTTTTCATAATAAATCTTCTTGCAAAGAAAGTACTATGACACCAAATATGTCTGCAAAATGCTTTCAACCACATTTCAATGGTGTGTATCCGCAAGAAAAAATACCTCTTATTTTAGAAACAAGTGCCAGTGCAGACTATGCCTTGATTGACTCTGGTAATGGACGGAAATTAGAACGTTACGGCTCTTACCGCATTATCCGACCAGAAGGTCAAGCACTATGGAAACCCGCTTTACCGAAAGAAAATTGGACTAATGTTGATGCTATTTTTAAAGGCAATCAAGGTGAAGAGGGTATTGGTCGCTGGCATTTTCCAAAAAAACAGCTTGATGAAACATGGCCACTTTTTTGGAATGGTTTGCCTTTTTGGGGGCGTTTTACTTCTTTTCGTCATGTAGGTGTTTTTCCTGAACAAGATGTTCATTGGCGTTTGATGGAAGAACAAATTATTAAAGCCAAACGCCCTATTAAATTACTCAATCTTTTTGGCTATACGGGTGTTGCTTCTTTGATTGGTGCACGTGCAGGTGCAATTGTCACCCATGTTGATGCTTCTAAAAAAGCTATCACTTGGGCAAAAGCTAATCAGGAAAAAGCAGGATTATCAAATCGCTCCATTCGTTGGATCTGCGACGATGCTGTAAAATTTGTTGAACGCGAATTACGTCGTCAAAAAACTTACGACATAATTCTTCTTGATCCCCCTGCTTATGGACGTGGGCCTCATGGTGAAGTTTGGCAATTATTTGATCATTTACCAGAAATGATTAAAAACTGTCGCAATCTTTTATCTGACAGACCATTATCTATCGTACTGACAGCCTATACTATTCGTGCTTCTTTTTATGCACTTCATACTTTAATGCGTGATGAATTCATAAATTTTGGTGGTACAATTGAATCAGGAGAGTTAATTTTGCGTGAAGAAATTGCTGGACGTGCTCTTTCTACTTCTCTTTTTAGCCGTTGGATTGCTTGAATATGGGTACACAAAAAACAGGTCAAGTTAAAGAAATCACTTCCCTTAGCAACCCTATCATTAAAAACCTTAAAGCACTCAATCAAAAAAAGAACCGTAATCGAGACGGAGTCTTTATGGCAGAAGGGCTTAAACTGGTTATTGATGCTTTAAACCTTGGCTGGACAATCCAAACACTTATTTTATCCAAAAATAAAGTCGGTAACACTATCATTGAAAATATTGCTGCACGTACTGTAGCTTGTGGTGGTTTTGTCATTAAAGCTTCACAAAAAGTTATGGAATCTATTACCCGGCGTGATAATCCGCAAACAGTTGTTGGCGTTTTTAAACAACAGTGGCATCCTATTGAAATGATAAAAGGATTAGCTCAAGATGTCTATATCGCACTTGATCGTGTACGTGACCCTGGAAATCTTGGTGCTATTATCCGAACTGCAGATGCAGTGGGAGCAAAAGGGGTTATGTTGATTGGCGAAACGACAGATCCTTTTTCACCCGAAACAGTACGTGCAACAATGGGATCAATTTTTTCCGTACCACTCTACCGTTTTGGTGAAAGTGCTTTTTTGAATTGGTCTACACACTTTAAAGGTATCATTATTGGAACACATCTTAAAACATCTGTTGATTATCGTAGCGTTGATTTTAAAAAAGGCCCTATTATACTTTTAATGGGAAATGAACAACAAGGTCTACCAAATATTCTTGCTGATCGCTGTGATCAACTGGTGCGTATTCCGCAAAATGGACGTGCTGATTCACTTAATTTGGCCGTAGCTACAGCTATTATGCTTTATGAAATCCGGCGTCCTTATTTAACACTTGAACCCATGTGAGACCAAAATATGATACACAAATCATTATCCTTTCTTTTTTCTGGTTTGATTATTACAGTTTTACTTGATCAAATGATAAAGTTTTGGGTTATACAGACCATACCTTTAGAAACAAAAATTCCACTTCTTCCTTTTATTTCGCTTTATCATGTACGCAACTCTGGCATTGCATTTTCATTTCTTTCTTCTTTTTCTCACTGGGGACTCATTGCTTTTACACTCATCATTATTGTTTTTCTTTTATGGTTTTGGAAAAATGCCGAATATGATAAAATTTTAACACATTTTGGTATTGTCTTGATCCTTGGTGGAGCAATTGGAAACCTTATTGATCGTATTCGTTTCCACTATGTTACTGATTATATATCATTCCAGATTGATGGTGTTTTTTCCTTTGCTATTTTCAATCTTGCTGATACTTTTATAACACTTGGATCCATTGCCGTGTTAGTTGATGAATTTCGTATCTTGTTTCAAAAAAAAACGCTATCCCAATAATACTTCTGCGAAATAATGCATTACTTCATTTGTAAATATAACCCTTATTTCAACTCTTATAAGGTTAACTCACAACGTATTTACATTCTACCTGCTATTGTTTTTTCATTACAGAGTTTATTAAAATTATAGCCCTAATTTACTATAGAAAAATTTAATATTCACTTGTGATATTATTGAAAAGCTTCTTCTACTTTTATGTGATATTCTTCAATATATAATGATGCATTATAAAGCTGTACTGTCAGAAAAACTAACACAGGATTTAACATCAAGGGTTTAAACTAATAAAAAAATGCTTTTAGATTAAAATCTAACATCTCATAGGCTATTTTTAACGTGCCTTATTGGCTGTTAAATGAATGGTACAATCGAAGATATTAATCAAAGCAGACTTTTGTTATTGTTTTAGATTATACTGATTTTTTGTAACACTAATGATATAAATATTACTGCTTTCGGCTATTGAAGTACTGACAAATTTGGCTTGATAGGACTTCGGTTGTGAATTATTGTTAATCACTCAAAATAGAAAAATTCTTAGTTGTTTATAAAACAAAGTGTTTAACTAAACTTTTGAAATTGTGCGCATTAACTAAATATCACTGAAATAACTAATTTCTTTTTAGGTTTATTTAAACAAAATTATTTATTCTAGCTACCGACAAAATAAACTACCTAATCTTTCTAAAAAATATTATTGAAAAGATTAAATATTTCCAGTTAAAATGTGCTCTTTCATTACAAACTTGTAAGTTTTCCTTTCAATAAAAGTCTCTTGTAATTTTTAAATAAATCTCCATAATAGAGGAAGGTGTACTGGAAGTTTACCAGCAGCGTTTAGGGTTGTTATATGAGCTTAATAATAGTTTATATAACGTTATAAAAAGGGATTTATATCTCTTTAAATCCTAACTCGTGACGGAACATATGCTAAAGGACTTTTTATTATGGCTGATTTCAAAAATTTACGTTCGGCGTCTGTTTCTCATGCCGATGCATCAATTGATCAAGGATTGCGCAGTTATATGCTGGGCGTCTATAACACAATGGCTATTGGTTTACTTATTACAGCTTCTGCTGCTTATATAATTGCATCATTGGCCACAACAGCAGATATAAATCAAGCAGCTGCACAAATTAATGGTAGCGTTTATTTAACATCATTTGGAGTGACATTTTATACGTCGCCTTTATCTTATGTTATTATGTTTTCGCCGCTTGTTGCTGTGTTATTTCTCAGTTTTAAAATTAATATGCTTAGTACTAATGCTGCTCGTAGTCTCTTTTTTGGTTATGCAGCACTTGTTGGGCTTTCATTGTCGTCAATTATTTTGCGTTACACACCTGAAAGTATTGTGCAGACTTTTGTCATCACCTCTGCAGCTTTTGGCTCTCTTTCGCTTTACGGTTATACTACAAAACGTGATCTTACAGCGATGGGGTCGTTTTTGTTTATGGGATTAATTGGTCTGTTACTTGCTATGATCGTTAATATTTTCCTGGGATCAAGCGCCTTGCAATTTGCTATTTCAGTAATTGGTGTTCTCGTTTTTGCTGGTTTAACAGCTTACAACACACAGACTATCAAACTAATGTATTATGAAGGTGATGCGGATGATACCCGTGGTCGTAAAATTATTATGGGTGCGTTAAATCTCTATCTTGATTTCATTAATATGTTTGTTTTCTTGCTGCAATTTTTGGGTTCAAATCGCAATTAACTATATAGTTATTGTTTTTATTGAAAAGCCTTGTTTCACACAAGAAACAGGGCTTTTTGTTTTCAATATAAGTTCATATTCTTTAATCTTTTAGCATTATATTCATACGTACCAAACCCAACTCAAACGTAAAATGATAAAGAAGCCTCATAAACCAAAACTTCGCTGGCCTACTACATTTATCCAGCAAAAGCTTCATAAACCTTTCTTAAATGTTATCCGTAATCATTCTGGTCACCGACCAAATACTATTAATTATGATAACGATTATGATCTTATTGTTGCTTCTTATAATGTTCATAAATGTGTAGGTGTTGATAAAGTTTTTAACCCTACTCGTATTGTACGCGTTATTGCAGAATTACAAGCTGATATTCTCGCACTCCAAGAAGCAGATAAACGTTTTGGTGAACGCGTTGGTTTGATTGATCTTAAATTGTTAAAAGCTGAAACAAATTTGATTCCTGTGCCTTTGAATACTATGTCACCCAAGGGCCATGGTTGGCACGGCAATGCTCTTTTTGTGCGTCAGGGGCGGGTGCATGATATTTTACAAATTTCCCTACCTGGTATTGAACCACGAGGTGCTATAATGGCAGAATTAGAAATGGAGACAGGTTTTATTCGCATCATTGCAGCTCATTTTGGCTTGTTACGTCATTCTCGTAATCAGCAAGTAAAAATGCTTCTTGCACTCTTGCAAAAACGTTCTTTTATGCCCACACTACTTATTGGTGATTTCAATGAATGGCGAGTAGGAAAAAAATCGTCATTAAATCATTTTTTTCCTTATTTTGATATCACACTAGGAACTGTGCCAAGTTTTCCCTCTCGCTTTCCCTTTCTAGCCCTTGATAGAATTTTTGCTTTTCCTCCCTATTTGGTAACAAAAGTTGAAAGCCATTATTCACCATTAGCACGTGTCGCATCAGATCACTTACCAATTAAAGCTCATCTTAATCTTGCCAATGTAATGACTACGCTCAAAGACCAAATAGGTGAAAAAACTAATGTGCCTCATTCCAGTTTTGAGCAGCCGCGACTTTTACTTTAAGAGGAACAGACAAAGATAATGCCGGCATTGTAGCATTTTCCATTACCTTTTTAACAAGGACTTTTGTTTTTTCACTCTCAATTTCTGGTACTTCAAAAATCAGTTCATCATGAACCTGTAGTAGCATTTTTGCTGATAATTTTTCTTTTTTCAAAGCAGCTTCCATTTGGATCATAGCGCGACGAATGATATCTGCAGCTGACCCTTGAATTGTTGCGTTGATAGCAGCTCTTTCATTGAAAGTGCGGATTTGTGAATTAGTCGATTTTATTTCAGGGTAATGAATACGACGTCCAAAAATTGTTTCTACATAACCATGTTGGCGCGCAAATGATTTAGTCGTTTCCATATAATCTTTAATTCCTGGAAACCTTTCAAAATAAATATCAATATAGCGACTTGCTTCGTTTCGTGAAATACTTAATTGGTTTGCCAATCCAAAAGCTGAAATACCATAAATAATACCAAAATTAATCGCCTTTGCACGTCGGCGTATATCTGAAGGCATTCCTTCTACCGCAACTCCAAATATTTGCGATGCAGTTATAGCATGAATATCTTGATCTTGTGCGAACGCTTCTTTCAGTGCAGTGATATTGGCAATATGTGCAAGAATGCGCAATTCAATCTGACTATAATCAGCTGATAATAGTACATATCCCTTTGGAGCAATAAAGGCTGTTCGAATTTTACGCCCTTCTGGTGTTCGTATTGGAATATTTTGCAGATTGGGTTCTGATGAAGATAATCGTCCAGTTGATGTTGTTGCTAAAGAATAATTAGTGTGAACACGCCCTGTCTTAGGCAAAATATAATGAGGTAAAGCATCTGTATAAGTGGATTTTAATTTTGCAAGTTGGCGCCAATCAACGATTTTTCGCGGTAAGGTATGACCTTCAGCAGCTAATTCTTCTAAAATTTGTGCAGAGGTTGACCACTGACCACTTTTGGTCTTAATACCCCCGGGTAAACCCATTTTACCAAAAAGAATATCGCTTAATTGCTTTGGTGAGGCAATATTAAACCGTTCACCGACCAACTGGTAAATTTCCTCTTCCAGAGAAAGGGCAATCCGCGCTAACTCACATGAAAGACGTGAAAGAATTTGCCTATCAACAAGAATCCCTCGTTCTTCCATTTTTGCAAGAATTTTTATCAGTGGTCGATCAAGACGCTCATAAATTTTAGTCACTCCTTGTGCAACGAGTTGTTGTTTTAGAACTTGCCATAACCGTAGCGTTATATCGGCACCTTCTGCCGCATAAAAAGTCGCTTGTTTTAAATTTACTTGTGCAAAAGAAGTAATTTTTTTTCCGTTATGCGTTAAATCTTTGTAAGAAATTGGTGTATGCTTAAGCCATCGCTCAGATAAAATATCCCTATCATGAGTCGAAGTTCCGGCATCTAAAGCGTATGATATTAGCATTATGTCATCAAAAGGCTCTATCACAATGCCGCATTGTTTCATAATCAACCAATTATATTTCATATTATGGCCAATTTTTAACACAGCTTGATCTTCTAATATTGGCTTTAAAAGCGCTAAAATTTTTTGTGTCTCAATTTGTGTGACTACACGCCCACCTCCTAAAAGGTCGCATCCTCCTTCAATGTGTTCTAATGGTATATAAGCTGCTTTTTCTGGCTGTAATGCTAAAGAAAAACCAATAATTTCTGCTTGCATAGGATTCAGTGAGGTTGTTTCTATGTTAAAAGCAAAATAGCCTTGTTCTTGTGCTTCAAATAACCATTCTCTCAAGATTTTTTCATCAAAAATGGTTTCATAAGAGTCTCCTATATTTTTTTGGACAAGAGCCTGATCTTTACGTTTTTGTGCTAAAATCTGTGGTGAATTTTTACAAAAACCACGGGTTAATATTGGATCAGCTCCTTCACTATCCAAGTCAGGCCCATGAATATCTTGTGTCCACTCAACATCTACATCAAGTGCATCAATAACCTCTGCATCACATTCCGTTGCTTCTGCTACACGACGCGTTAACGTGGTAAATTCCATAGCTTTTAAAAAAGCAATTAAACGCGGGCCATCCTGTGGTTCTAAAATAAAATTATCTAAATTACTATCTATCGGTACATCCGTCTTAAGTTTTACCAATTCGCGAGAAATTTCTGTTTGCTTTCTATAAGCTTGAATATTTTCACGCCGTTTTGCTTGCTTGATTTCTGTCGCGTTCTGCAACAAGAAATCGAGAGTACCAAATTGATTCAATAATTGTGCTGCAATCTTTGGACCAATACCTGGAACCCCTGGAATATTGTCTGTAGAATCCCCAACTAAAGCTTGTAAATCAATCATTTTTTCAGGCGTTACGCCCCATTTTTCTACGACTTCAGAAACACCGATATGTTTATCTTTCATTCCATCATATAAAGATACATGCCCATTTACCAATTGCATTAAATCTTTATCCGAGGAAATAATCGTTGTTTTTGCTCCCGCTTGAGTTGCCAATCGTGCATAGGTCGCAATTAAATCATCTGCTTCAAATCCTTTTTTTTCAACACAAGGCAAATTAAAAGCTTTTGTAGCTTGCCGTATCAGAGCAAATTGAGGAACAAGGTCTTCAGGAGGAGCTACACGATTGGCTTTATATTGAGGATAAATTTGTTTACGAAACGTATCAGACGAATAATCAAAAATAACAGCAAAATGAGTTGGCACAATACCAACAGCTGTATTGCGAGCATCACAAAGTAATTTCCATAACATGTTACAAAAACCGGCTACAGCCCCTACAGGAAGTCCATCCTTTTTGCGTTTTAAGGGTGGCAAAGCGTGATAAGCACGAAAAATGTAACCTGATCCATCGACTAAAAATAAGTGATCTTTTGTTTCCATGATAATTTCATTTCTTTATTTTAGCGCAAAACAAATTTATTTTTATATTTTTTTCGATCTCATTTCAAAATTTACAGAATTGCCTCTGAAAAGCCATTTTTTTGTTTTTATAAGGTATAAAGCTGTTGCGTTTTATAGTTAGTACCGAGAGCTTTTCTTTGTTATTATAGGATATGATAGCTTTCATTTTACTCCTTCTATGATAGCTGAGGTACAACGTAGCGGTGAGGTCGTTGTGGTGTTCCCCTCCCCACAACGGCCGTATTTTTAGGAGTTGTATTATTTAAATATTTTTTCAAGAAAACCTCAAATTTTTATTAGAAAATTTTGAAGTTATTCCATAAAGCTTTGTTGCCTATTTTTTTAACTAAATCAGCATGCATATCTTTTTCTTGTGCGCTTAATCTTGAAGGTAAAATGTGGGGGCGAGCTTTAATTTTATGAGGAATATTTTCACCATTTTGAACATTTTCATCAAGGTTGTTACTATTATCAAAACTAAGTACACCTTGTTTTCCACCAATTAACTCAATATAAACATCGGCAAGAATCTCTGCATCGAGTAGAGCACCATGAAGAACACGATTACTATTATCAATTCCAAAACGTTTACATAAAACATCAAGAGAATTAGGCCCCATAGGGAATTTTTGTCGCGCTATAGCTAGTGTATCAATAACATTATCAACACTGATAAGCGGTTTATTGATCCGTCCTAATTCTGCATTAAGAAAACTTATGTCGAAACTTGCATTATGAGCAACCATTGTTGCACCATTGATAAATTCTAAAAACTCATCAGCAATATCTTCAAATTTTTTTTCATTTTTTAAACGTTCATTGGTTAATCCATGAATTGCTACAACTTCATCAGGGATAATGACTCCTTGCGGATTTAAATAAACATGGAATTGACGTCCTGTAAGATAACGATCAACCATTTCTACACAGCCAATTTCGATAATACGGTCGCTGTCTTTATCTAACCCTGTTGTTTCGGTATCAAAAATAATTTCACGCATTTCTTTAATTCTTTAAAGATACATCTTTTAGTAAATTCTTTATTATATGAAAAACTTGTTGACGTGTATTATCTAAACTTTTTCCCGTATCAATCACAAAATCTGCACGTTCTTTCTTTTTCTCATCGGATATTTGTTTAGCATTGATCGCTGCAAACTTTTCCTCACTCATATTTGGACGATTCATTACACGCTTCTTTTGTATTACTGATGGTGCAGATACAACAATTACACTATCTACTCGATTTTCACTATTTGTTTCAAAAAGAAGCGGAATATCAAGAACTATTAGTTTTTTTCCCTGTTGTCGTGCTCTGTTAACAAATTCTTTCTCTTTTTTCCAAACTAAGGGATGAATTATTTTTTCTAAAGCTTTTAGTTTTTCGTGATTATTTATCAAAACTTTAGAAAGTTTTAAACGATTAACTTGACCATTTTCAACAACACCTGGAAAAGTACGTATAATAAGTGACAAGACCGGCTCATTACAATAAAGTTGGTGCACTACTTCATCAGCGCTAAAAACAGGAACACCTGCTTGTTTAAAAAAACGAGCAGTTGTTGATTTGCCCATGGCAATTGATCCGGTCAATCCTATAATTTTCATATTTTATTTTCACTCATATCCTCTACAATCGCTGTTCGCAATGCCTTTGTTACAAGCGGTCTTGTTCCAAACCATCGCTCAAAACCAGGTACAGCCTGATGTAAAAGCATACCAAGTCCATCGACTGTTTTCAAACCATGAGCTTTTGCTTGTTGCAAAAAAGGGGTTATCAATGGAGTGTAAACAACGTCTGTTACCAATGCTGTTGGTTTTACTTTATGAAAATCAAAAAAAACATCTTTTTGTTTGTTATAAAGATTTATCATATCTACAGAAGTTGCATTAACAATGAGATCAACCTGATAAAGTATCTTATAAATATTATGCCAGTCATAAACCTCAATAGGTTTTCCAAAATACTCAGCCAAATCGTCTGCATGTTGTCTTGTACGATTAAACAAGAAAATACGTTCAAACCCACGTTTTTTTAAAATATATAAAACAGCGCGCGCAGCGCCTCCTGCGCCAAAAACAAGTGCTGTTTCTTTAACCCAATCAGGAGTAAACTCATCAAGATTAGCACTAAAACCATATGCATCAGTGTTTGTGGCACAAAGCTTTTGCCCTTCAAACCATAATGTATTAACAGCACCAATAGCTGTTGCTACCTTATCCTTACAAGTTACTAAATGAAAAGCTTCCCTTTTATAGGGTAAGGTAACATTACCCCCACAAAAACCCCTTTTTTGTGAAGACATAAGAAAACTCTTAAATTCTTCAGTTTTTACCTCTTTTGCAAGATACTTACCTTGTAAACCATATTGTTTGAGCCAAAAATTGTGAATCTTTGGTGATTTTGAATGATGAACAGGATAACCAACAATAAAAGCACACGGATACTCTTTTTTTTTGCAATTTATTGCAAAATTAACCATCAATAACTCCCAAATGACGCAATTTAGCCAACAAAGGTAATAACGGTAAACCAATAATAGTAAAAAAATCTCCTTCTATTTTTTCAAAAAGGTGAATTCCTTCTTTTTCAATTTGATATACTCCTACACTTTTTAAAACATCCGTTCCTACACGCATTAGATAACGTTCAATGAATTCTGATGAGAGAGAACGTACCGTCATATGAGCACTAAAAGCCTCAACCCAAATTTCTTGACCATTTTTGACTAAAGCTATTGCACTATGAAGAGAGTGTGTTTTCCCTGATAAAACACGTAATCGTTGATGTGCTTCTTTAATATTTGTAACTTTATGAAAAATCTGATCTTCCAAATCAAGTATTTGATCACAACCAATAACTAATGCATGAGGAAAGCGCTTAGAAACATCTTTTGCTTTTGCACTTGCAAGGAAACAACTTGTTTCTTTAGGAGTTTTAGTTTTTATTTTTTCTTCCACTTTTCGTTCATCGAAAGAAGCTCCTTCAACAGAGAATTTTAAACCAGCTTTGTCTAATAACTGTGCGCGATAGGAGCTAAGAGATGCTAATATTAACATATTTTCGTTCATAAAATTTCTCTCATTTTTTTTCACGAAACTGTGATAAAAGTTTAAATATTGCCGCTGCAGTTTCTTCAATAGAACGTCTTGTTACATCAATGACAGGCCAACCAAAGCGTTCACAAATACGTTTTGCATAAATTAATTCTCTAGCTATGCTGGCGCGATCAGTATAATTTTCAATAGCAAAATCTTCTCCCAAATCTCGATTTTGGCGAATATGTGAAATTCTTTCAGCTGAAGCAATTAAACCAACAACTAAAACATTTTTTTTTTCTAAAAGAGTTTGTGGTAAATCAATTCCTGGAATAAGAGGTACGTTAGCAGTTTTTATTCCACGATTTGCTAAATAGATACTTGTTGGTGTTTTAGAAGTTCTTGAAATTCCTACAAGAATTACATCTGCATCTAACATGCTATCAGGAGATTGTCCATCATCGTGCTCTATTGTAAAATTCAACGCTTCAATACGACGAAAGTAATCTGCATTAAGATCATGTTGTGCACTAGCACGTAAATTTGTTGGTGTTCCAAGATAAGACTGAAAAACATTTAAAATAGGATCTAAAATAGCAACACAAGGAGTACCTATTTTTGCACATAATTTACTGAGAAATTTCTTAATTTCTTTATCAACAATTGTGTAAAGAACAATACCCGGCTCTTTTTGAATCTCATCAAGAATCTTTTGCAACTGCGCTTTATTACGAATCATAGGGTAAAGATGTTCTATTGCCTGATACATCGTGTATTGTGATGAAACAGCTCTTGCAGCAGAGATTAATGTTTCTCCTGTTGCATCAGAAATCATATACAAATGAAAGCTTTTTTTTTCTTTTTGCATAGAATTTTTAACTTCTTGTGAATAAATGTGTATAGACCTTCACACTTATTCATAAAATAGAAATTTTAAAAAAATATTTTGTTATTACGCACAAACTAGATGACTGTGATAAATAAGTTTCTCTTATAAAAAAGAACGGGGATAATATTTTTAAAGTACTTTTATTCTTTACTTTTTTTTTCTCTTCTTTGTGAATAAAACTGAGGATGAATAAGTATAACTAATAATCCACATTAAACACAGGTTTTAATAAAAAAAATCTCTCTTTTAAAATGTTTTTTAATTTCAAAAAAATTTTTGGAAAAATTTAATTATAACAACGAATACTTTATTACAATTAATAATAAGATACAAATTCTTTCATTTTTTACAAACTTATAATAGTTTTTAAGTTATTATAAAAAATAAAAAGAATATATTTAAATAATAATTTGAAGAATAAAATTTTAAATTCTTAAATTACATAGTATAAGTTATTTACAATATTATTTATTTTATTTACAAACTTAATTATAAGTATAATTTTTACTATAACTAATTTTATTAAACACAAATCCAGACTAATAGAGTAATGCTTGCGGTTTAAAAGAGTTAAGTGTATAATATTCATTTCTTAATAGGAATGTTTCATTCTTCAAATTTCCCACAAACTCATTGAATTTTTTATTTAGAGATAATTCCCCATTCTAATTAAAGAGAATATTTCATGCAAGAAATGAAACTACAAGAACTTAAAAGTAAAAACCCGGTTGAACTTGTTACTTTTGCTGAAACATTAGAAGTTGAAAACGCTTCATTGATGCGTAAACAAGAGTTAATGTTTGCTATTTTAAAAAAACTCGCCTTGCAAGATGTAGAGATTATTGGGGAAGGTGTCGTTGAAGTTTTACAAGATGGTTTTGGTTTTCTGCGGTCTGCTGATGCTAATTATCTTCCAGGGCCTGATGATATTTATCTTTCCCCTACACAAATTCAATCTTTTTCTTTAAAAACAGGAGATACGGTTGAAGGTCCTATTCGTGGGCCAAAGGAAGGAGAACGTTACTTTGCTCTTCTTAAGATTAATACAATTAATTTTGAAGATCCTGAAAAAATTCGCTATAAAATTCATTTTGATAATCTAATACCTCTTTATTCAAACGAACGTTTCCAAATGGAAATACAAGATTCTACAAATAAGGATATGTCATCCCGGGTTGTTGATTTAATATCTCCACTAGGAAAAGGTCAGAGAGGATTAATTGTAGCGCCTCCTCGAACAGGAAAAACGGTTTTATTACAAAATATTGCTCATTCTATTACAACTAATCACCCTGAATGTTATCTTATTGTTCTTTTGATTGATGAGCGTCCAGAAGAAGTAACAGATATGCAGCGTTCTGTAACAGGGGAGGTAATTTCTTCTACCTTTGATGAACCAGCTATACGTCATGTACAGGTAGCTGAAATGGTTATTGAAAAAGCCAAACGCTTAGTTGAATATGGACGCGATGTTGTTATCCTACTTGATTCTATTACACGTCTTGGGCGTGCATATAATACGGTTGTTCCTTCATCAGGTAAAGTTTTAACAGGTGGTGTTGATGCAAATGCTTTACAGCGTCCTAAACGTTTTTTTGGTGCAGCGCGCAATATTGAAGAAGGTGGATCTTTAACTATTATAGCAACGGCTTTAATTGATACAGGTAGCCGTATGGATGAAGTTATTTTTGAAGAATTTAAAGGAACAGGTAATTCAGAAATTGTTCTTGATCGTAAAGTTGCTGATAAGCGTATTTTTCCAGCTATGGATGTTCTAAAATCAGGAACACGTAAAGAAGATCTTTTAGTAGCTCGTCAAGATTTACATAAGATTTTTGTACTTCGTCGTATTTTAGCGCCTATGAATGTAACAGATGCAATTGAATTTTTAATTGATAAATTGAAACAGACAAAAAATAATAGTGAATTTTTTGATTCAATGAACACTTAAAAATATCATAGTTTTAAAATAGGATTAGTCCTGTGGATACAATCTTTGCACTTTCAAGTGGATTGTTACCTTCAGGGGTTGCAGTTGTTCGACTTTCTGGTCCTCACGTTGTGAACATTGTTAAAACGCTTTGTGGTTGTTTACCTAGGGCGCGATTTATGTATTATGGAAATCTCATTGCACGTGATGGTAGCTTTTTAGATTCTGCTTTGACTGTTTTTTTTCCTGGTCCACATAGTTTTACAGGTGAAGACTGTGCAGAATTCCATTTACATGGGGGTAAGGCAGTTGTTAATCGCTTTTTAGATGAATTATCTACATTTCCTGAGTGCCGTGTTGCTGAGGCGGGTGAATTTTCTCGTCGAGCATTTATTGAAGGGAAAATAGATTTAGTTCAAGCAGAAGCTCTTGCTGATTTAATAGAGGCAGAAACAGAAGGTCAAAGGCGTTTAGCTGTTATAGGTACAAGTGGACATTTAACAAAACTTTATCGTAGCTGGCGTGATGAACTTATAAGAGCACGTGCTTTAATAGAAGCAGAAATTGATTTTTCTGATGAAGATGATATTCCAGATTCTATATCTGATGAAATTTGGAAAAATATGAAAAAGCTTAGTTGTTCTCTTTGTGAACATATTGCTTCAGGAGAGCGTGCAAATGTTTTACGTGATGGGTTAAAAGTTGTTATTGTAGGTGCTCCAAATTCTGGAAAATCAAGTATTATTAATCGTTTGGCTGGGAAACCTGTTGCTATTGTAACAGAAGAAGCAGGAACGACACGTGATGCTTTAGAAATTAGATTAATACTTGGTGGTTTACCAGTTTTTTTAACAGATACTGCTGGTTTTAGAAAAACAGAAAATAAAATTGAACAATTAGGTATCAAAACTGCAAAGCAACACATTATAGATGCTGATTTAGTTATTTTGGTTGATGATATGAACAATCCTCAAGAAATTCATTTACCAAAAACATCAGCTGAAATATGGCGTGTTGGTAATAAACTTGATCTTTATAAAGGAGATAAGACACGTTGGTCTATACAATTTTCAGCATTAAGTGGTTTAAATTTTGATCATCTTATAAAGAAAATAGAATTATTCTGTCTGCGTCGTGTTTCTGAAATTGGTAATGTTGTTTCAGCGCAAAAAAGACAACTCCAATTATTAAAAGAAGCTGTTAAGGAAATTGATGCTTCAATAAATCATATTTCTCTTGATTTAAGTTTACGTGCAGAACATCTTCGTCGTGCAAGTGATGCACTTGGACGAATCACAGGTGACATTAATGTTGAAGATTTACTTGATGTTATTTTTTCACAATTTTGTGTTGGTAAATAAATGATTCACGTGAAACTTTGAAATAGTTTGATATGGAAAAAACAAATGCAACTATATGATGTTATCATTGTTGGAGGAGGTCATGCTGGCTGTGAAGCTGCTTCAGCTTCAGCACGTGTTGGAGCGCGGACAGCACTTGTTACGTGTCAAATATCAGAAATTGGTACAATGTCATGTAACCCTGCTATTGGCGGACTTGGAAAAGGACATCTTGTTCGTGAAATAGATGCTTTGGGTGGTTTAATGGGGCAGGCTGCAGATGCTGCTGGAATACAATTTCGACTTCTTAATCGACGTAAAGGACCAGCTGTTAGAGGACCACGTACACAAGCTGATCGACAATTATATAAAAAAGCAATTCAAGAATTTCTGCAAAAGCAAAAAAATTTAACATTCATTGAAGATGAAACAATTGATCTAATTGTTGAAAATGGCCGTATTTCAGGTGTTTGTTTAAAAAAACAAGGGAATATTTTTTCTAAAGCTGTGGTTTTAACGACAGGTACATTTCTGCGTGGTCTTATTCATATTGGCAATAAAACGTGGCATGCCGGTCGTATGGGTGAACAATCAAGTGTACAACTTGCCGAGCGCTTGAAAGAATATGATATAAATCTTGGACGATTAAAAACAGGAACTCCTCCTCGTCTTAGTAAAAAGACAATTCGTTGGGAATCACTTCCTAAACAACAAGCTGATGAATATCCGGTACCTTTTTCTTTTTTAACAGAAAAAATAGAACAACCTCAGATTGAATGTGCAATCACACGTACAAATACACAAACACATCAAATTATTCGTGAAAATATACATCAGTCTGCTTTATATTCTGGAGCTATTGAAGGACTGGGGCCGCGTTATTGTCCTTCAATTGAGGATAAAATTATTAAATTTGGTGAACGGGATGGACATCAAATTTTCTTAGAACCAGAAGGATTAGATAGTGATCTTATCTATCCAAATGGTATTTCTACTTCTCTTCCTGAAAATATACAAATTTCTTTCTTGAAGACTATTGAAGGTTTGGAAAATGTAACGGTTTTACAACCAGGTTATGCTATTGAATACGATTTTGTTGATCCTAAACAACTGACCAGAACCTTAGAATTAAAATCTTTACCAGGATTATTTTTAGCAGGTCAGATTAATGGTACAACAGGATATGAAGAAGCTGCAGCACAGGGACTTTTGGCAGGGCTCAATGCTGCCCGTCAAGTAGGTGGTTTAAAGGAAATTATTTTAAGCCGTTCGATAGCTTATATTGGAGTCATGGTTGATGATTTAGTTTCACGTGGGGTTTGTGAGCCTTATCGAATGTTTACATCACGAGCAGAATTTCGTTTATCTTTACGCGCTGATAATGCTGATGCTCGTTTAACTCCTTTAGCACAACAATGGGATATTATTAGTGATACTCGATGGAACTTCTATCAACATAAACAAAAATGTCTTGATCAAGCACGATCAATTTGTCAAAAACTCTTTTTAACTCCCAATGAAGCATCTGCTCATGGATTACATATAAATCATGATGGAATTCGGCGCTCAGCTTATGATCTTTTGGCTTATCCTGGTATGAGTATAGCACGTCTTTCATCTTTTTGGCCACAATTACAATCAATCGATGCTAAAACCGTTGAAGCTCTAGAAATTGAAGCACAATATGCAGTTTATTTAGAAAGACAAGCACAAGATATTGCTGTTCTTCAACGAGATGAACGTTTAGAAATTCCTACTTCCCTTGACATTCAAGCAATTTCTGGTCTTTCAAATGAATTAAAAACAAAAATTCAACAAGCATCACCGCGCTCAATTGCTGATGCACAAAAAATTGATGGTATGACACCGGCAGCATTATCATTAATTATTACATCTATTCAGCGTCAAAGACGTGAAAAGGCAAAATCAGCTTAATGACTTTCTTGATAGAACAAAAATATCAGGATCTCTTAAACATAATTCCTTCTGTTTCACGTGAAACGGTAGAAAATTTAATGAGATTCGAATCTCTTGTGATTCAATGGAATAAACGCATTAATTTAATATCTTCTGCAACAGTACCAGTTTTATGGACGCGTCATATTTTAGATTCTGCACAGATTTATCCTTTACATAATCAGTGTTTGCATTGGTGCGATTTCGGATCAGGAGGAGGTTTTCCCGCAATTGTTATTGCTATTTTTCTTAAAAGTAAAAAAGGAGGACATATTGATTTGGTTGAAAGTAATGGAAAAAAAGTAGCTTTTTTACGAACAGTCATTGCTCATCTGGATCTTCCAGCAACAGTTCACCATTGTAGAATTGAAAATATATATCAGAAAATAAACAAACCAGAGGTTATAACTGCAAGAGGTTTAGCTTCATTGGATGTTCTTTTACAACTTTTATCTCCTTTTTTAACACAAAAAACGATTGCTCTTTTTCAAAAAGGTCGGGATTATATGACAGAAATAAAAAATGCCTCTGCCAATTGGCGTTTTGATCTGCTAAAACATCAAAGTAAAATTGATACAAGCTCTGTTATCTTAGAAATTTCTCATGTTCGATCATGTAAAGGGTAAAGTAAAATGAGCGAAACACGAATTATCGCTATTGCAAATCAAAAAGGTGGTGTAGGTAAGACAACAACAGCTATTAATCTTGCAACAGCTTTGGCAGCTATAGGTGAAAATATTCTTATTATGGATATTGATCCACAAGGTAATGCAAGTACAGGACTGGGAATTGATCGTAATAGTCGTCCTTTATCCTCTTATGATGTTTTAATTTCCGGAATCCCTGTGGTAGATGCTGCTTTAAAAACAGTTGTGCCTAATTTGCATATTGTACCTTCTACACTCGATCTTTTAGGTGTTGAAATGGAAATTGCTTCATCGCAAGATCGTATTCAACGGTTACGCAAAGCTCTGTGTGATGATCAGATAGTGGCTCAAAAATTCAGTTATATTTTGATTGATTGTCCTCCTTCACTTAATCTTTTAACATTAAATGCTATGGGGCGGCAGATTCTGTTTTGGTACCAATGCAGTGCGAATTTTTAGCGCTTGAAGGTTTAAGTCAATTGCTTGAAACGGTAAAACAAGTACGGTATGCTCTAAATCCATCTCTAGAAATTCAAGGTATTGTTTTAACAATGTATGATGGACGTAATAACCTTTCAAATCAAGTTGTTGAAGATGTACGCTCTTTTATGGGAGAGAAGGTTTATCGTACTGTTATTCCACGTAATGTACGTGTTTCTGAAGCTCCTTCTTTTGGTAAACCAGCGTTGCTTTATGATCTTAAATGTGCTGGCAGTCAGGCTTATTTACGATTGGCAACAGAAATTATTCAACGTGAAAAACAAGCAAAAACTGCTGCTTAAAAAGTGTGAGAAAAGTAATTTATTGTGAAGTTAGTTCAAAGAGTAAAATCATGAATGATGATCAATCAAAAAAAAGACTAGGTCGTGGATTAGCAGCATTGATAGGGGATGTCAATTTAAATAGTGATTCTGCACATCTATTAAATCCTGCGAGATTTACAATGAAGTCAAATATGGATTCTATTATTTCTGAACAGCTAGTATCCATTGAACTCATTTCACGTAATCTCAATAATCCACGACGTCACTTTACAGATTTAGAACTTGAAAATTTAGCTCAATCAATTCGCCAACATGGTATTGTTCAACCTGTTCTTGTAAGGCCTTCACCTCATCATCCTGGTCGGTTCGAATTAATCGCTGGTGAACGGCGGTGGCGTGCTGCACAACGAGCAAATTTAAATCAATTGCCCGTTATTATTCGCGATGTAGACGATAAGACAGCTTTGGAATTAGCTATTATTGAGAATATTCAACGTGCTGATCTCAATCCTATTGAAGAAGCAATGGGATATGAAATGTTGCTCAATGAACATGGTTATACTCAGGCAGATTTGGCACAAGTTATTGGAAAAAGCCGAAGTTATGTTGCAAATACTCTTCGTTTGTTAAAACTTCCACCAGAAGTACAGAAATTTTTGATTGATGGCCAACTTTCAGCTGGTCATGCACGCTGCCTCATTACTGTTAGCAATCCACAAAATTTAGCTGAAAAAATTATTCGTGAAGGACTCTCTGTACGTCAGGCAGAAGTGCTTACAAATGAACAGGCAAATCCTAAAATTAAAAAACGAACTTTAGTGGAAAAAGATACGGAAACAAAATCTTTGGAAAAATTGTTGACGGATATGATCGGAATGAAAGTACTCATTCGACACGGTAAAGAAGGTGGTGATTTAAAAATACATTATTCTTCATTAGAGGAATTAGATGATATTTGTCGACGTCTACAAAGTTAATCAGTAGTCCATAAAAGGGCACGAATTCGGTTGATATGTTTTTGACCAAATTCCAGATTGCTTTGAGATAAAGTAATTTTTTCATCAAAATTATCATTGTCTTCAAGTGCTGATATTACAGCTAATGTTGCTTGAAGTGCCATAAAACCAATAACATAATCTTTTGGTGTAATATTATTTTTTTCTAAAACACCAGCTAATTTAGGCCGACTAGATACAGAAGCAATAAGCCCTTCAATACTGTTATCATTTCCAGTACCAGGTGCATCTGGTTCTATGGGTAATTTCGCAACTTCTATTTTAATTTGTTCCATTTTTACAAGGAAATCTTCTGTTAAAGGGTAATTTGTAACGATATTTGAGGGAAGGATAGGTATTAAAACAGAATGATAATCTGTTTCATTTGTTATTGTTTTTTGGGCATATGTTGCAAAAGGAAAGAGTAAAATAAAAAACACATATAATGCAAATTTCAACATGGTTAAAATATTCCCTTCTTTTACAAGTTTTAGCAAAAACTTTCTTTATTTGCTTTTTTGTTGGCAGGATTTTTCTACAAAGCACTATCATCCAAATAATGAAAAGAATTTATAATTTTTCTTGTTCTAAAATTATTAGTAAAATCATAACATTTTGCATTGTAACGAAAAGATTTCTTTCACTCTTTGATTATAAGTATGGCTCAGTAATTAATAGAAAAGGAGCGTTAGTTTTGATATGTGATTACAATAAGAAAATGTTTTATCAAAAAAACTGACAGGTCTTTCTTTAAATTCTAGTATTTAAAACTGACGCTTTTTAGGAAAAATAGATACTAATAAACTATACTATAGTTTTTTTTGCTTCAGAAAATCAAGTTAAGCTATATTTTTTTTATGAATAAATGAGTAAGCTCATCAAAAATTTTTCCTATAAATAAATTGCTCGATTAACATAAGCAACATAAGTTCTTTTTATAAATTAATACTGGGAAAAAGTTTTATAAAGCCATTCATAATAATAGATATACTTTACTAAGAATTAGATTGGTCCTTTTTTATCAAAGGATTCGTTGAATGTTTCATAATAATAGTTACTTGTGATAACATAAATATGACTGTTATAGACATAACACCAAATACTTTGAAACTAGCCCAAAAATTATCACTAAAGTTACGCCAAATTACTTCATTTAGAATAGCAAGAAAAACGAAAAAAAATGCCCACCGATAAGTCAGTTTTTGCCATCCTATATCGTTCATTTTAAGAGTAGAATCAAAAGCATAACGCAATAGTGATTTTTTGAACAATAGGCCACCCAAAAGAATAAGCGCAAATAAGCTATTGATGATTGTGGGCTTCATTTTGATAAAAGTATCATTATGAAGCCAAAGAGTTAAAAATCCAAAAACCAGAACAAATATCCCTGAGATAAGTGGCATTATGGGAACTTTGCGCATAATGAACCATGATAAACTCAAAGCAATAATAATCGCTATCATAAAAACAGCAGTTGCAGGAAAAATAGGTTTGTTAAAGCTTTTAAAAAGCCCAATATTATTAATCAGCCATTGCCCTTTATAATTAGCAAGAAAAAAAACAACCAATGGACCCATTTCTAAGAGAAGTTTTAGTGTTGGTGAACAAGATATTTCTTGACTGTTATTGGTATTTTTCAAATTTGGGTTATTGGATGAACTGGATTTAGAATGTTTCATGAAGATTTTCCTACAATAGCTTTAGAAAAATCAGAGGCAGAAAAAGGTTCAAGATCCTCAATCTTTTCTCCGATACCGATAAAATAAACGGGTAATTTATATTTATTTGCAATGGCAACTAGAATTCCTCCTCGCGCAGTACCATCAAGTTTTGTCATAACTAAACCATTAACACCAGCAACATTGTGAAAAATATCCACTTGATTGAGTGCATTTTGCCCAGTTGTTGCATCAAGTGTTTGAAGGACTGTGTGGGGTGCTTGAGGATTATGTTTCTTTAAGACACGGATAATCTTTGCTAATTCATCCATTAATTCGCTTTTATTTTGTAAGCGTCCAGCTGTGTCGATGATCAAAACATCACTCTTTTCCTTTTTGGCTTTTTCATAAGCATCAAAAGCTAAACTAGCGGCATCTGCACCAAGTTTGGTTGAAATGACGTTAGCTCCTGTACGTTCACCCCAAATATGTAATTGTTCAATGGCTGCAGCGCGAAATGTATCACCAGCAGCCAACGTAATTTTCAATCCACCTTCTGCTAATTTGGCGGCTAATTTTCCAATAGTTGTTGTTTTTCCTGTTCCATTGACACCTACCAGCAAAATAACATGAGGTTTATGACTGAGATCAAGTTCCAGCGGGATCGCAACAGGTTCAAGAACTTTTTTGATTTCATCAGCCATGATAGTATACAGATCGTCTGGAGATAAGCCCTTCTCGTAACGACTGGATGCTAAGGTGTCAGTAATACGTATGGCAGTTTCCACACCAAGATCCGCTTGGATAAGAATATTTTCTAATTCTTGCAATGTGTTTTCATCAAGTTTCTTTTTAATAAAAAATGCACCAAGAGAGTCACTTAATTGCTGCGAAGAAAGAGATAACCCTTTTTTAAGACGCTCAAACCATACCACCTCTTTTTGTTCAATAGATAAGGGAGGTAAGTGTTCTTCAATTTTCTTTTCTTTAATTGTGTCAGCGACAATCACTTTTCCAGAAAGTGGTTCAAAAGATGAAGATTTTTCACTATTCTGTGTCAGTGTTTCTCTTAGTTTTTCTCTTTCAATATTGGTATTTTCAGATGTAGAGGTGTGATTGTTTTTTGTGGTTTGTTCAGCTGGATCAGCTGTATAAGTTTCATAAGGGACAGGAGCTTGTTTTTGCTTGATAGTTTGCTTTTTAGGTTTACGGAAAGAGAATATTTTTTTGATAAAAGATTGTGTCATAAGAGCTTTCCTATTCAAGCTGCATTCCATTTAGTGTGTTCAGCAATTAATTTATTACCATCATGACCAACAATAAGAGCTTTAATGATTGTTCCGGCTTTAGTACCTTTGATATGTGTGAGTGTGTAATCTTCAGTTCGTCCAATCTCATCTTTTTCAACAAGGATTGTTTGTTGAGTATTTTTTAAATGAGCAAGATGTTTTTGATAGGCTTTTTTTCCTGCATTACGAAGCTTTTCTGCACGAATTTTTATTATTTCACGATTAACTTGAGGCATACGAGAAGCAGGTGTCCCTTCTCTTGGGCTAAAGGGAAAGACGTGAAGATGTGTTAAATTACACTCATCAATCAAAGTTAAACTATTTTTAAACATTTCTTCCGTTTCGGTTGGAAAACCAGCAATGAGATCGGCACCATAAACCATTGTAGGACGTTTAGCACGTAAGTCTTGACAAAACTGGATTGCATTTTCACGCAAATGTCGCCGTTTCATTCGTTTTAGAATCATATTACTGCCAGCTTGTAAAGATAAATGCAGATACGGCATTATTCTTTTTTCACAGGCTAGGAGATCGATTAATTCTTGATCTATTTCAATAGAATCAATTGATGAAAGACGCAGTCGTGGTAAATCAGGTACATGATGTAAAATGGCTGAAACTAATTTTCCTAATGAGGCTTTTCCTGGCAAATCGGCGCCATAACTTGTAAGATCAACGCCTGTGAGGACTACTTCTTGGACGCCGTTTGCTATGAGTTGTTTAATTTGTTCAATGATAGTACCCATAGGAACTGAACGTGATGGTCCACGGCTATAAGGAATAATGCAAAATGTACAGCGATGATCGCATCCATTTTGCACTTGTACAAAAACACGTGTACGCCCTTCTATTGCACCAACTAGGTGTGGAGCAATCTTACGCACTTCCATAATATCATTAACACGCAATTTTTCATTGTTATTTATGCCAAAATCAGGAAATTGACGATAAGAATGGGTATTAAGTTTTTCTTCATTCCCTAAAACAAGATCCACTTCTGTCATAAGAGCAAAATTTTGTGCTTCTGTTTGAGCTGCGCATCCTGTAACAACAATATGAGCATGAGGATTTTCACGTTTAGCTTTCCGAATAGCTTGTTTGGCTTGTCGCACTGCTTCAGCAGTGACAGCACAAGTGTTAAAGATAATGGCATCATTTTTGAGCTTATTAAGACCAGCAAAAGCACTTTTTTCACGGATGATTTCTGATTCATAGCTATTAAGTCGACAACCAAATGTTACAATTTTTATAGCCATCAGGAATAATCCTTTTCATAAGCCCCTGTTAAGGGATCAAAAAGACCATTGAATTCATATTCTACTTGGCCTGTCATGACAATATGGTTATCTTTTCGATAATGAATGGCCAGTGTTCCTCCTGGTAGGTTTACATCAATATGGCGTTCAGTTAATCCACGTCGGTTTGCGGCTACAGCACTAGCACAAGCAGCACTCCCACATGCCTTTGTTAATCCAGCTCCCCGTTCCCAGGTGCGTAAAGTTAGACTTTTTTGTGATGTTACAAAAGCAATAGAAATATTACATCGTTCTGGAAAAAGTGGATCATGTTCGAGCTTTGGTCCATATTTTTCTAATGGAATAGATTGAATATTTTGATCAACGAAAAAAATAGCATGCAGATTTCCGAGAGATACAAGACAGGCATCCTGTAGGAGGCCAGCAGTTATTTCTACGTGATTAGTATCGGCTATTTCGCGTGAAACAGGCATGTCTTTTGCATTAAGATGTGGACACCCCATATCAACGCAAATAAGACCATTACTTTGGCGTTCACCTTCAACAATTCCGGCAGGTGTTTCTAATCGAAAGCTTTTATTAAGGGTATGCTTTGAAAGCCACTCGATAACACAACGTGTACCATTACCACAAGCTTTTGCCATTGAACCATCAGCGTTCCATATTTCGATGCGAAAGTCAGTATCATTTTGAATTGGTGAATGAATAGCCATAATTTGATCAAAATGTGTTTGAGGATCTACAGCTAAGGTAAGGATTGCTTGTGGTGTGATATTATGCATGCTTTCACGCATATCAGCAACAATGATTTGATTTCCAAGACCATTCATTTTGCTGAAAGGTATCTTCATAAGATTTCTCTATTTTGAGTGGTAAATGATAAGCACAATAGGGCAATATATGACCGAAAATCTTTCAGATTACTAGTGTTTATTCGAGATAAAACTAAATAGAAAGAGGCATTATCATTCGATAATTGACAATTTTCATTGTACTTTCATGTTTTTTGCTTTTATTTCACGAGTTTTTTTTATTTATTAATTTATCTTAATATAATTGGTACATATAATTGGCACATGTAAAAGTACTTTCACATCTTTTGAGTACGTTTATTATTATTTATGGGAGGTTATTATTATGGGAAGGAGTAAAATATGATCTTTTCAAGAATTTCAGCTTTCGTTGCACTATCAGCTATAACTATTTTAAGCGGTTGTTCAACATCCCGATTTGGGAATAGTAATGGTGGCAACACACGAGAAGTTGTTTATCCTGTTCAGCAGATGTCAGAATCTGTAACAGCATCTGATCTTCCAGAACTTGAAATATCTGTTTCTTCAATGAATGAAAGTGAATATCCTAGTAATGAAGTACAAGAAGCGAGTATTGAGCTACCAAGTAATACTGTTGATTTATTTCCTGCTAGTATTGCCGGCGTGTGGAACTTGTCTGTAAACGGTAAGGTTTGCCGAATTGCAACTCCACAAACAAAATTTGGTCAAGGATACCGTGCTGGTCCTTTACTTTGTCCAAAAGTATTTTCCGGAGTTAAATCATGGGCTGTCAAGGGAAAAAGATTGTATTTCTATGATGGTTCAGGATACGCTGTAGCTGCTTTTTATTCCACCAGTGGAAATTATTTTGAGGGGCGTACATTTGATAACCAGCTAGTTTTTTTAAGCCGTTGATAAAAAAGAAATATTATTCATAAATATATGTGTGAATTTTTCTTTTATTGAAAATAATTTGCAAAGGGGATGCTTGGATGGTTTTAGTTTCGACGCGCTATGAAAGTTTAGTTTCCAAAGGAGAAATTAATTCGGATCCAGCTCAATTAACTTTAATAAAATATTTTGATTGTTTACTGCAAGAAATTTCAGCACAAAATACTTTTCAGTTTTGGGCATTCTGGCGTCGCTTTAAAAGAAAAAAACAACCCTGTTTACGTGTTTCAGAACAAAATGGTAATCACGGTCGTATTCGGGGTCTATATATCTATGGTGAAGTAGGGCGCGGCAAAACCATGTTGATGGATTTGTTTTTCTCTTGTTTACCGCAAGGCAGCAAAAAACGCGCCCATTTTAATGATTTTATGACTGATGTGCATGAACGTATAAAGATACATCGTCAGATGTTTAAAGGTACAAAAACTAAACAAGATGATCCTATTTTAGCTGTTGCAAAAAATCTTGCACAAGAAACATGCGTGCTTTGTTTTGATGAGTTTAGTGTAACAGATATTGCAGACGCTATGATACTCTACCGCCTTATTACCGCTTTATTTAATCATGGGGTTATTTTTGTTGCTACTTCAAATGTTGCTCCTGACGATCTTTATCATAATGGTTTGAATCGAGAGCTTTTTTTGCCTTTTATTCAAATTTTAAAGACCCATGTTAATGTTGTTAATCTTGATGCGAAAACAGATTATCGTCTTGAAAAGTCAAATTTACACCATGTGTATGTAACACCGTTAGGGCCTGCAGCGGATGCAAGCATGGATCAGGCATGGGCGTTAGTGCTACAGGGTCAAAAAGAAGTGTCTGATACTTTATCTATAAAGGGGCGCTTTATTCATATTGCACGTTCTGGTGCAGGGTGTGTACGTTTTGATTATCGAGACTTGTGTGCAAAACCTTTGGCAGCGGCTGAGTATTTAGCGTTAGGAGAGCGTTATCATACAATTTTTATTGATAATGTTCCGGTGATGGATGATACACATCGCAATGAAACAAAACGATTTATTTTACTTATTGATACCCTTTATGAACGTCATATAAGATTATTTATGTCGATGGCAGTAGGGCTTGAAGATTTATATCAAGGGCACTGGCAAACAACAGAAACATTTGAATTTCAAAGAATACAATCACGTCTTTTTGAAATGCAAAGCCAAGATTATTTAGATGTTTGGAAAAAACAGTTTTTGGATAAAAAAGAATGATTATTACTTTGTCTTTACGTAAACTATAAAAGGTACTAGCTCTTTGAATTTAAAAGTATTGTAATAATCTATTGTATTTTTTTAAGATTCATCTTATCGATAAAATACAATAAATTTCTAATTTTCGATTTATGGAGGGATTTTATGTTAATGAAGAGATAAATGTGATTAATTTCACACTTTCCCATTTTTGATAAATTTAGGGGAAATATTCAATATTGTTGGCGCTGAGAATTTTGCGTTTGGTTATCTGATAAAAATTGAGAAAGAAAAATGGCACGAAAGAAAATAGCTCTTATTGGCTCCGGTATGATTGGGGGTACTTTAGCACATATGATTGGGCTTAAAGAACTTGGTGATGCCGTCTTATTTGATATTATGGAAGGAATGCCGCAAGGTAAAGCTCTCGATATAGCTGAATCCTCACCGGTTGATGGTTTTGATGTTGATTTAACAGGTTCTAATGCTTATGAGGCAATTGAAGGAGCTGACGTTATTATCGTAACTGCAGGTGTTGCGCGCAAACCTGGTATGAGTCGTGATGACCTTTTGGGAATTAATCTAAAAGTTATGGAACAGGTTGGTGCAGGAATTAAAAAATATGCACCCTCAGCGTTTGTTATTTGTATTACGAATCCTCTTGATGTGATGGTTTGGGCATTACAAAAATTTTCAGGTCTTCCAGTACAAAAAGTTGTTGGTATGGCCGGTGTTCTTGATTCGGCACGTTTTCGTTATTTCTTATCTGAAGAATTTAACGTTTCTGTTAAAGATGTAACGGCGTTTGTTTTAGGAGGGCATGGTGATTCGATGGTGCCTTTAGTGCGCTATTCGACTGTTGGTGGTATTCCTTTGCCTGATCTTGTCAAGATGGGTTGGACAACCCAAGAAAAGCTTGATCAAATTGTTCAACGTACACGTGATGGCGGTGCAGAAATTGTAAGTTTGTTAAAAACAGGTTCTGCTTTTTATGCACCGGCTTCTTCTGCCGTCTCTATGGCTGAAGCTTATTTGAAAGATACTAAGCGTGTTGTTCCTGTTGCTGCTTATCTTTCAGGTGAGTATGGCATCAAAGGTATGTATGTCGGTGTTCCTGTTGTTATTGGCGCTGGTGGTGTTGAACGAATAATTGAAATTGATCTTAATAGAGATGAAAAAGATGCTTTCGAAAAGTCAGTTGATGCAGTGCAAAAGCTTTGTGAGACCTGCGTTTCTATTGCACCTAATCTTAAAAAATAAAACTCAATTCTACACTTAAAATAAGGAGTTTTAAGTGTTTGAGGATTAATTTAGTGATCCATAAAAGAAAAGGGAAAACGAATGAATATTCATGAGTATCAAGCTAAACGTATACTTCACGAATATGGTGCACCAATTGCAAACGGTGTAGCTGTTTATTCTGTAGAACAAGCTGAAAAGTGGGCGAAAAAATTACCAGGACCACTCTATGTAGTAAAAAGTCAAATTCATGCTGGAGGTCGTGGTAAGGGGAAGTTTAAAGAGCTTGGTCCTGACGCAAAGGGTGGTGTTCGGCTTGCACAATCGGTTGAAGAAGTTGTTGCTAATGTAAAAGAAATGCTTGGTAAAACTTTGGTAACCAAACAAACGGGTGCAGAAGGTAAGCAAGTTAACCGCCTTTATATTGAAGATGGTGCTGATATTGAACGAGAGCTTTACCTTTCACTTTTAGTTGATCGTACAGTTGGTCGGGTTGTTTTTGTCGTGTCAACAGAAGGGGGCATGGACATTGAAACGGTTGCTGAAGAAACACCGGGAAAGATACTGACTCTTCCTATTGATTGTGCAAAGGGTGTTACTTCTGTAGATTGTATGAAGCTTTGTGATGCATTAGATTTACATAATAGTGCGCGTGAAGATGGCGAAAAACTCTTTCCTATTCTTTATAAAGCTTTTTGTGAAAAGGATATGAGTCTTCTTGAAATTAACCCGCTTATTGTCATGAAAGATGGTCATTTGCGTGTTCTTGATGCGAAAGTTTCTTTTGATAATAACGCTTTGTTTCGTCATCCAGATATTTTAGAATTACGTGATATTTCAGAAGAAGATCCAAAAGAGATCGAAGCATCAAAACATGATCTTGCTTATATCGCTCTTGATGGTACGATTGGCTGCATGGTAAATGGTGCGGGTCTTGCTATGGCAACAATGGATATCATTAAGCTTTATGGAGCTGAACCAGCTAATTTTCTTGATGTTGGTGGTGGCGCTTCAAAAGAAAAGGTTACTTCTGCTTTTAAAATTATTACCGCTGATCCGAATGTTAAAGGTATTTTAGTCAATATTTTTGGTGGAATTATGCGTTGTGATGTTATTGCTGAAGGTGTTGTTGCTGCTGTTAAGGATGTTGGTTTAAAAGTTCCTTTAGTTGTTCGTCTTGAAGGTACCAATGTTGAGCGCGGTAAGGAAATTATCAATAATAGTGGTTTGAATGTTATTTCTGCTGATGATTTAGATGATGCTGCTCAAAAAATTGTTACAGCCGTGAAGGAAGCTTAAGTTATGTCGATTCTTGTCAATAAAAATACAAAAGTTTTAATTCAAGGGCTTACAGGGAAAACGGGAACGTTTCACACAGAACAGGCACTTGCTTATCATGGTACGCAAATGGTTGGCGGTATTAACCCTAAAAAAGGGGGTGAAATGTGGGAGGGGTCAAAAGGAGAAACTCTCCCTATTTTTGCCAGTGTTGCAGAAGGTAAAGAAAAAACAGGTGCTAATGCTTCTGTTATTTATGTGCCCCCTGCAGGGGCTGCAGCAGCTGTTATAGAGGCTATAGAGGCTGAAATCGGTTTAATTGTCTGTATTACAGAAGGTATACCGGTTATGGATATGGTTGAGGTTAAGGCTAAATTAGAACAATCACAATCACGCTTAATTGGTCCTAATTGCCCAGGTATTCTCACGCCTAATGAATGTAAGATTGGTATTATGCCTGGTTCTATTTTTAAGAAGGGTTCTGTTGGTATTGTTTCGCGGTCGGGAACTTTAACCTATGAAGCAGTGTTTCAAACAAGTCGTGAAGATCTTGGGCAAACAACTGCTATTGGTATTGGAGGTGACCCTGTTAAGGGAACTGAATTTATTGATGTATTGGAAATGTTCTTAGCTGATGATGAAACAGAGTCTATTGTTATGATCGGAGAAATTGGTGGTTCCGCTGAAGAAGAAGCGGCACAATTTATCAAAGACGAAGCCAAAAAAGGTCGTAAAAAACCGATGGTTGGTTTTATTGCTGGTCGTACAGCTCCTCCAGGGCGTACAATGGGGCATGCTGGTGCGGTAATTTCCGGTGGTAAAGGTGGTGCAGAAGATAAGATTTCTGCAATGGAGTCTGCTGGAATTCGAGTTTCTCCTTCACCGTCACAAATTGGTAAAACTTTGGTTTCAGTTTTGAAGGGATAAAAGAAGATTTTATCTGGGTGGGTTTTTGTGCTCATTCAGATAAAATAAAAAGTAAAAACTTTTTTACAATGTCCCGACTCTTCGTTAAAAGTAATGCGGGTATATTAAGGAGACGGAACAAAATGTTCCGGGAAAATATATGACAAGGCAGAATGAGATAAATGGTCTTTTTGCGCAAACGTCGTTTCTGTATGGTGGAAATGCAGATTATATAGATCAGCTTTATGCCGAATACGAAAAAAATCCTACTAATGTGGATGAACAGTGGCGTACTTTTTTTGAAAGTTTTCAGGACAATAAAGAGGATGTTCTTAAAAATGCTGAAGGAGCAACTTGGCAACGCGACCATTGGCCTTTAAAAGCAAGTGGAGAACTGGTTTGTGCTTTAGATGGTGATTGGTCTTCTCTTGAAAAGCATTTAGGTGATAAGTTAAAAGAAAAAGCCGCTGTGCAAAAAGGGGCGGCTTCTAGCAAACAAGATATTGTTCAGTCAACTCGAGATTCCATTCAGGCACTTATGATGATTCGTGCTTATCGAACACATGGGCATCTTCGTGCACGGCTTGATCCGCTCCAATTAGCAGAAAAACCTGAGGATTATAAAGAACTATCTCCAGAAACTTATGGTTTTAGTTCTGCAGATTATGAACGCCCGATTTTTATTGATAATGTGTTAGGGTTAGAATACGCAACCATTCCACAAATGCTTGAAATTCTTAACCGTATTTATTGTTCAACAGTTGGTGTAGAATATATGCATATTTCTGATCCTACTCAAAAAGCGTGGATTCAAGAGCGTATTGAGGGATCAGATAAACAGACTGTTTTCACACAGGAAGATAAAAAAACTATTCTCAACAAGCTTATAGAAGCAGAAGGTTTTGAACAGTTTTTGGATACAAAATATAAAGGTGCAAAGCGTTTTGGTCTTGATGGTGGTGAGGCACTTATTCCTGCTCTTGAACAAATTATTAAGTGTGGAAATGCTTTAGGTGTACAGGAGATTCTTGTTGGAATGGCTCATCGTGGCCGTTTAAATGTTCTTTCACAGGTTTTGGCAAAGCCGCACCGCGCTATTTTTCATGAATTTAAAGGTGGTTCTTATAAGCCTGATGATGTAGCAGGGTCGGGTGATGTAAAATATCACCTAGGGGCTTCGGCTAACCGTGAAGTTAATGGTCAAAAGGTTCATTTATCGCTTTTGCCTAACCCATCTCATCTTGAAATTATTGATCCAGTTGTTATTGGGAAAGCGCGTGCTAAACAAGATCAACTTATTGGTCCTACACGTGCTGACGTTATTCCATTACGTGAGCGTTCAAAAGTAATGCCTGTGTTAATTCATGGTGATGCAGCTTTTGCAGGGCAAGGAGTTCTTCAGGAAACTTTTGGTCTTTCAGGTTTAAAAGGTTATAGTGTTGCGGGCTCTATCCATATAATTGTCAATAATCAGATTGGATTTACAACTAATCCACGCTTTTCACGCTCTTCATCTTATTCATCAGATATTGCAAAGATGATTGGTGTACCAATTTTTCATGTAAATGGTGATGATCCTGAAGCGGTTGTTTTTGCAGCAAAGATAGCGACAGAGTTCCGTCAAACTTTTCATAAGCCGGTGGTGATTGATATGTTCTGTTATCGCCGTTATGGACATAATGAAGGTGATGAGCCTTCTTTTACGCAACCTCTTATGTATAAGGCGATTCGTAATCACAAAACGACAGTTCAACTTTATAGTGACCAGTTGGTAACACAAGGAGTTGTTGATTCAGAAGAAATTGAGCGACAAAAGAAAGAATGGCGCGATAAACTTGAAGTTGAGTTTGAAGCAGGTGCTTCTTATAAACCTGATAAAGCAGATTGGCTCGATGGAAGTTGGTCAGGCTTGAAAGCTGCCGGTGATTCTGAAGAACAGTGTTGTGGTGCAACAGGCGTTGAGTTGAAAACTTTAAAGAAAATTGGGCAAAAACTTGTCGAAATTCCATCAGATTTTCATGCTCATAAAACTGTTCAGCGTTTTTTAAACAATCGCGCTAAAATGTTTGAGACCGGTGAAGGGATTGATTGGGCAACGGCTGAGGCTTTGGCTTTTGGTTCACTTTGTTTGGAGGGAACACCAATTCGCCTTTCTGGTGAAGATGTTGAGCGTGGGACCTTTTCGCAACGTCATTCAGTTCTTTATGACCAAGAAAATGAAACACGTTATATTCCTTTAAACAATTTACAAAAAGAGCAAGCTATTTATGAAGTTGTAAATTCCATGCTCTCTGAGGAAGCAGTTCTTGGTTTTGAGTATGGATATTCACTTGCTGAACCACGTGGTTTAACGCTTTGGGAAGCACAATTTGGTGATTTCGCTAATGGCGCACAGGTCATTTTTGATCAATTTATTTCATCTGCAGAACATAAATGGCTTCGTATGTCTGGTCTTGTCTGTTTGTTACCTCATGGCTTTGAAGGTCAAGGACCAGAGCACTCTTCGGCACGTTTGGAGCGTTATCTTCAACTTTGTGCGGAAGATAATATGCAGGTTGCTAATTGTACAACTCCTGCAAATTATTTTCACATTTTACGTAGGCAGATTAAACGCGATTTCCGGAAACCATTGATTTTGATGACGCCTAAATCACTTTTGCGTCATAAGCGAGCAGTTTCTTCTTTGAGTGAAATGGGGCCAAAAACAAGTTTCCACCATTTGTTGCTTGATGATGCGCAATGTCTTAAAGATTCTGTGATTAAATTACAGAAAGATAATAAGATCCGCCGTGTTGTTCTTTGTACAGGTAAGGTTTATTATGATCTTTATGAGGAGCGTGAAAAAAGGGGAATTGATAATATTTATTTGCTTCGCGTTGAGCAGCTTTATCCTTTTCCAGCGAAAGCGTTAATGGATGTGCTATCACGCTTTTTACAAGCTGAGATTGTTTGGTGCCAAGAAGAGCCCAAGAATATGGGAGCATGGTCGTTTATTGAGCCTTATTTAGAAGGGGTTTTAACTCATATTAATGCAAAATATTCACGTGCGCGTTATACTGGGCGCCCTGCAAGTGCATCGCCAGCTGCTGGATTAATGTCTAAACATCTTGAACAACTTGCCGCGTTTCTTGAAGACGCGTTGGGTTCTTAACTTAATTATTACTCTGACGTATGGAAAAATATTATGGCTAGTGAAATCCGTGTTCCTACTTTGGGCGAATCGGTTACTGAAGCAACAATTGGCAAATGGTTTAAACAGTGTGGTGAAGCTGTAGCTGTAGATGAGCCTTTGGTTGAGTTGGAAACTGATAAAGTAACGGTTGAAGTTCCTGCACCTGTTGCGGGGAGATTATCAGAAATTCTTGCAAAAGAGGGCGACACAGTTGAAGTGAATGCTCTTTTAGGGTTGATTGAAGCGGGAGCTGTTGATGCCTCGTCATCGTCTGCGTCTTCTCTTTCTGCACCAAGTCCGATTGCAGCATCTGGACCAGCTTCATCTTCTTTGGGTAGTGCAATGCCTCCTGCTCCTTCGGCAGCAAAGTTGATGGCTGAAAATAATATTGAAAAAGATAAAGTTTCAGGTTCTGGTAAGCGTGGACAGATTCTCAAGGGAGATGTTCTTGATGCATTAACGCAAAAAACAGGAACAGGTGCTTCTACGCTGGTTTCTTCATCTAATGAAGTGCGTGAAGAGCGCGTTCGTATGACGAAATTGCGTCAAACAATTGCTTGTCGTCTTAAGGATGCACAAAATACAGCAGCTATGTTAACGACATTTAATGAAGTTGATATGTCTGCAGTAATGGATTTGCGTAAACGTTATAAAGACCTTTTTGAAAAGAAACACAATGTTAAGCTTGGTTTTATGGGTTTTTTTACCAAAGCCGTTTGCCACGCATTAAAAGAGCTTCCTGCAATTAATGCTGAGATTGATGGGACAGATATTGTTTATAAAAACTATGTCAATGCTGGAATTGCGGTTGGAACAGATAAAGGGCTTGTCGTTCCGGTGGTTCGTGACGCAGACCAAATGTCGATTTCAGAGATTGAAAAAGAAATTGGCCGTTTAGGGCGCCTTGCTCGTGAGGGAAAATTGGCCGTTTCTGATATGCAGGGTGGAACATTCACTATTACTAATGGTGGTGTTTATGGATCATTAATGTCGACGCCAATTTTAAATGCGCCACAGTCTGGTATTTTAGGAATGCATGCGATTAAAGAACGTGCAATGGTTATTGGCGGTCAAGTTGTAATCCGTCCAATGATGTATTTAGCGCTTTCTTATGATCACCGTATTGTCGATGGGCAAGAGGCTGTAACTTTTCTTGTACGTGTCAAAGAAAGTTTAGAAGATCCGGAACGTCTTGTTCTTGATTTGTAGAAGTGCAGTTTTTGGGGATGAAAGGAAAAACGGATGTCTTATGATGTTGTCGTGATTGGGGCGGGCCCAGGTGGTTATGTTGCAGCGATTAAAGCGGCACAATTAGGTCTTAAAGTCGCGATTATTGAAAAACGTGCGACATTGGGTGGCACCTGTCTCAATGTTGGTTGTATCCCTTCTAAGGCATTATTACATGCTTCGGAGGTGTTTGCTGAAACGCAGCATGGTTTTGAAGAACTTGGTGTTTCTGTCTCCAAACCTAAACTTAATCTTAAAAAGATGATGAAGCATAAAGAAACTGTTATAACAGCTAATACGAGTGGTATTTCTTTTTTGATGAAGAAAAATAAAATTGATACTTTTTTTGGTACAGCAAAAATTTTAAATGCAGGCCAAATTGAGATTACCGCTAAAGATGGTAGCCAACAAACAATTGCAACAAAAAATATTGTTATTGCTACAGGTTCAGATAGCTCGAGTATTCCAGGTGTCAATGTTGAAATTGATGAAAAGGTTGTTGTATCTTCCACAGGAGCACTTGCACTTGAAAAAGTTCCAACACGTATGGTCGTTGTAGGTGCAGGTGTTATTGGTTCAGAACTTGGTTCAGTGTGGAGCCGTTTGGGTGCAAGGGTTACCGTTGTTGAATTTCTTGATAAAGTTTTAGGATCAATGGATGGTGAAATTTCGCGTCAGTTCCAAAAATTGATGGAAAAACAAGGAATTGAATATAAGCTTGGTGCGAAAGTTAAAGCTGTTACTAAATCTAAATCAACTGTTAAGGTAATTTTTGAGCCAGTTAAAGGCGGTACAGAGGAGGTTTTAGAAGCAGATGTTGTTTTGATTGCAACTGGGCGTCATCCATATGTTGAAGGGCTTGGTTTAGCAGAGGTAGGTGTTCAATTAGATGGACGTGGTTGTGTTATAACTAATGAGCATTGGCAGACCAATGTTCCGGGAATTTATGCAATTGGTGATGTCATTAAAGGTCCGATGTTAGCACATAAAGCTGAGGAAGAAGGCATTGCTGTGGCTGAGATTTTGGCTGGTCAAAAAGGTCATGTTAATTTTGATGTTATTCCCGGTGTTGTTTATACGCAGCCAGAAATTGCCAGTGTAGGTAAGACAGAAGAAGAGCTTAAGGCTGCCGGAATTGACTATAATGTTGGAAAATTTCCTTTTATGGCTAATGGACGTGCACGCGCGATGCAAAAAAGTGATGGTTTTGTTAAGATTCTTGCTGATAAAAAGACAGACCGGGTATTGGGTGGACACATTCTCGGATTTGGTGCAGGTGAGATGATTCATGAAATTGCGGTGTTAATGGAATTTGGTGGTTCATCAGAAGATTTAAGCCGTTGTTGCCATGCACACCCCACTTTATCGGAAGCGGTACGGGAAGCGGCTTTAGCAACATTTTCTAAGCCATTTCATACTTAAAAAAATTTTTAAAAGAGTTTTGTGATGTTTCTTAAAAGAAACGTCTGTTTTAAAGATTAATCTATATCCTGTGTTTTGTTAAAACCGCCTCTCTAAAAAGGGACGGTTTTTTTATGTTTTTAGTGTATTGATGGATTAAAATTGTAATTGTTTATCTTCTTGTTTTTCTCTTATACAAGTTGGAAGCCCCATATGATCAAGCTGTTTAAGAAAGGGGAGTGGTGGTAATTCTTCTACATTAACCATGGTTTTCACATCCCATGTTCCTGTGGCGATAAGAATGGCAGCAGCTGCTGCAGGTACACCGGCTGTATAGGAAATTCCTTGTGCGCCTGTTTCATTAAAAGCTTGTTTATGATCGGCTATATTATAGATAAAAACTTCTCTCGGATTTCCGTTTTTTATACCTTTAATGAAATTTCCAATACAGGTTTTCCCTGTATAGTTTGGCGCTAGAGAAGCTGGATCAGGTAAAACAGCTTTTACGACTTTCAAAGGAACAACTTCTTGACCTTCTGCTGTTTTAATAATTTGTTCTGATAAAAGTCCAAGATTTTTTAAAACGGTAAAAACAGTAATATAGAGTTCACTAAAACCCATCCAAAAACGGATATTTTGAACATCGAGATTTTTAGATAATGAATGAATTTCATCATGTCCTGTCATGTAAGCTTTTTGTTTTCCAACAACCGGTAAATCCCATTCATGGTTGATTTCAAACATTTGATTGGAAACCCACTTTTTATTTTGCCATGACCATACTTGTCCTGTAAATTCTCGAAAATTGATTTCTGGATCAAAATTAGTTGCAAACCAACATCCATGTTTTCCAGCGTTAATATCAATAATATCAATATCAGAAATTGTGTCGAAGTAGGTATCATATGTTAACGCTGCATAAGCATTAACGACACCAGGATCGAAACCTGCGCCTAAAATAGCTGTTATACCAGCTTGTTCACATTCTTTACGTCTAGGCCATTCGTAATTGTTATACCAAGGTGGTGTTTCACAAATTTTTAAAGGGTCTTCATGAATCGCGGTATCAATATAAGCGCATTTTGTTTTGATACAGGCTGAAAGAACAGACATATTCAAAAAAGGAGAACCAACATTGATGACGATCTCACATTTGGTTTGCTGGATAAGCTTTACAGTTTCTTCGATGTTCATTGCATTAAGCGTATGGCTTTTAAGAATACCTGTTACTTTCATTGCTTTTTTATCTTTAATGGAAGCAATTATTGCTTCACATTTTTTGAGCGTTCGTGAAGCGATGTGAATTTCTCCAAGTATATCATTGTTTTGGGCGCATTTATGCGCGACAACTTGTGCAACACCGCCAGCACCAATAATGAGAACATTTTTTTTCATTGTAGTTTGTCTCCTTTTTAATATCGCTGCATAATAGTTTTTTGTATGTTGTTTTGATTATGAAAGACTGTTTTTATAGTCATTATAATTGAATTGGCGTTGGATGGTTAGATTTCCGTTGCATTGTTTGATAACAATGGCAGGCATCGCAACGCCATTAAACCAGTTTTTCTTAACCATTGTATAGCCTGCGGCGTCTTGAAAAGACAATCTATCACCTATTTTAAGTAGTTCAGGAAATTGGAATGTTCCAAAAATATCGCCAGCAAGACAAGATTTTCCGCAAACCATGATTTCATGTGGTCCTTGATTTGGTTCTAATTTGGCATTTTCACGATAAATGAGAAGATCAAGCATATGTGCTTCAATTGAACTATCAACAATAGCGAGATTTTTTTCATTATACAATGTATCAAGAACACTAACTTCTAATGTGGTACTTTTTGTGACAGCAGCTTCTCCTGGTTCTAGAAAAACAGTTACATTGTAGGTTTGAGAAAAACGTTTTAAACGTTCTGCAAGAGCTTCTAGAGGATAATTATCAGCAGTAAAATGAATTCCACCACCAAGGCTAATCCAGTCAACAGCGATGAAAAGTTTTTTAAATTTTTCTTCAATACGGTTAAGTATTTGATTGAAGAGATTAAAATCAGCATTTTCACAATTATTGTGGATCATTAAACCATTTATAAGGGGTAAGACTTCTTCGATCGCACTTTGGTTGGTTTCACCCAAACGACTAAAAGGGCGAGAGGGATTTGCGAGATCAAAATTTGATACACTAATCCCTGGATTTAGCCTTAATCCTCGTTGAATAGTTTTGGTAGTGCTCGCAAAACGTTGAAGTTGTTGAATTGAATTAAAAATAATTTTGTCTGCATAAGTACATACTTCATCAATTTCATTATCTGCCCAAGCAACTGAATAGGCGTGGGTTTCTTTTCCAAATTTTTCTTTTCCTAAGCGTAATTCATAAAGAGATGATGAGGTACTTCCATCCATATATTCAGACATGAAATCAAACACGCTCCATGTTGCAAAACATTTCAAAGCCAGCAAGACTTTTATTCCCGACATTTCTCGTAAACGAGCAATAATTTCCATATTCTTTATGAGTTTGGATTTATCTATAAGATAATAAGGGGTTTTAATCATTGCTCATCCATTCTCTTTTGAAGAATCTTATTATTTCTATCGATGTTTAGTACTTATAGAAATAGGATGTCTCAAGGGAAAAAGTATCATGAAGGAAAATCTACTGTATCTAGTTATAAAAAGACTATCTGTTATCTTATTTTGTTTTAAGTTATTTTGAGATTTGTGCTATATGCACCGATTTAAAAATTTGTACTATTTTTAAACTTCTATATCTGTAGGAAATGTTTTCATAATAACAGAAAATGCCGGAGATTTAGCATAAAAATGGTATTGAAATGAAAAAGTTCCATCAGCTGTTTTTCTTTAGAGATTTTAACAGTTACAAGATGTTAGGAGCTCAAAAGTTTTAAGATTATCATCATTATCAGTGTTGTTATTGTAAATGTAGTGATAAGTGATAATATTTCGGCAATGATATTTGTTGTGTTTGCACATTCATATGTTAGATAGACGGCTATTAAAGGCATTATTAATTCAAAGAAAGATTTATGAACTATCTTTAGAAAAGAAGACTACGCCCTTTAAGATGTATATGATTTTGTTTTGATCATTTATGATCCAGATAATCATAATTATTCAATTTTATTGTGTCATCAGCTTTGTAAATAAGTGTTTTTTAAAAGTCGCAAGACTCTAACATGATGTGTTGTGTATGGTTTTCTTTCGAAAAGCAGTTATTTTCTAAAAAATTTGCGACATTTTTTAAATTTTATTTAAATTTTATTATCATAGTTGTGAAATAAAGGAGTTTTTATTTTACCAATTAAGTGTTGAAGATAGGGTGGAGCTTGGATAATGACAATACGGGAAGCAATGTTGATATTGCTAGTTTTGCTTCCCCTTGGTGGTAGCGCTATTATCGGTTTTTTTGGTTCAACTGCCAAAATAACGAAGCATGGTTTGCTGGGGCGATAGCGTTTTTAAGTCTTCTTTTCACACTGATACTTTACCCGACGCTTTATGGAAATCATGTAGTACGTTTAGATATTTTTTGGTTACCTGAGTGGGGTGTTAATTTAACTCTACGCATGGATGGTTTATCGTGGCTTTTTTGCCTTTTAATTACAGGGATAGGCCTGCTTGTTGTTGTTTATGCCCGTTACTATATGAACCCGGCAGATCCGGTTCCGCGGTTTTTTTCTTTTTTCTAGCTTTCATGGGGTCAATGACAGGGGTGATCTTGTCAGGAAATCTCATATTTTTAGTCATTTTCTGGGAATTGACCAGTATTTTTTCCTTTTTATTGATTGGTTATTGGTATCATAATGCTAGTGCGCGTGATGGGGCTCGTATGGCTTTAATAGTTACGGGTTTTGGAGGTTTTGCGCTACTTTTGGGAGTTTTGCTTATTGGTCATATTGTTGGCAGTTTTGATTTGGATGAGGTATTGCAATCTGGAGATCTCATCCGGTCGAATTCTCTTTATACACTCGTGCTTATTTGTATTTTATTAGGAGGATTAACAAAGAGTGCACAGTTTCCCTTTCATTTTTGGCTGCCAAACGCCATGGCTGCTCCAACACCTGTATCATCTTATTTGCATTCGGCAACAATGGTAAAAGCTGGGTTATTTTTGCTTATTCGTTTGTGGCCAGTTTTATCGGGAACAGAATCTTGGTTTTTTCTAATAGGTTTTGCAGGACTCACGACATTGCTTCTTGGGGCTTATTTTTCAATATTTCAGCAGGATTTGAAAGGTCTTCTTGCTTATTCAACCATTAGTCATCTTGGTTTAATTACGACACTTTTAAGTCTTAGCAGTCCACTTGCATGTGTTGCGGCAATTTTTCATATTGTTAATCATGCTACCTTTAAAGCGTCTTTATTTATGGCAGCTGGTATTGTTGATCATGAAACAGGAACGCGTGATATACGCAAATTAACAGGTCTTTTTCGTTATATGCCTATTACAGGAACTCTTGCTTTAGTTGCGGGTGCGGCAATGGCGGGTGTCCCTTTATTGAATGGTTTTTTATCAAAAGAAATGTTTTTTGCGCAAGCAGTTGAAACGCATATGGAATCGTGGTTGGATTGGATTGCACCTTATGTGGCAACACTTGCCAGCCTGTTTAGCGTGACCTATTCTGTACGTTTTATTCATGGTGTCTTTTTTGGGCCGAAACCTGTCAATTTACCCAAAATACCACATGAACCACCACGTTTTATGCGCTTTCCGATAGAATTTTTGGTTTTTATTTGTTTGGCAGTTGGTATTTTTCCCAGTTTAACAATGGGATTCATTTTGGATAATGCAGTTACGGCTGTTTTAGGGCCTGCGACAGTTTCTTATAATTTGGCTATTTGGCACGGCTTTAATACTCCTTTGATGATGAGTTTGATCGCTTTATCAGGAGGGGTGCTGCTTTATATTTTAGGACGTCGTTATTTTCTATCTTGTGATGAAGGTCCTCCTTTTTTTCGTTATTTAAAGAGGCAGCGTATTTTTAAACGAATTCTCATGATAATTTCTTGGAAATGGACACGTACGGCAGAAGTTTTTTTATCAACACGCCGTTTACAAGTTCAATTGCATTGGGTGCTTTTGGTTTGTTTTGCGTTTGTTGGTTTTTTATTGTGGTATGATGGTTTGATTTCAGCTGGTCCGTTATTGCTTTTTCCGCTTGATTTACCTTTCATAGCTATTTGGTTGATTGGTGGGGGTTGTGCTCTTTTAGTCGCTTTGTATGCAAAGTTTCATCGTTTTGCGTCATTAATGCTCTTAGGCGGTGCTGGTTTGATGACTTGTGCATCCTTTTTATGGCTTTCTGCGCCCGATTTGGCGTTGACACAATTAGTTGTTGAAGTTGTAACGGCAATTCTTTTACTTCTTGGTTTGCGGTGGTTGCCTAAGCGTTTGTATGATTCTGCTCCACTGCCTGTTGGTTTTGGTGTGCGTTTGCGTCGTATGAGCGATTTTATCATAGCGCTTGCGGGAGGAGCGGGTATGGCGTGGTTATCATTTGCGATGATGACGCGTTCCCAAGGGATAACAATTTCTGATTTTTTTCTTACTCATGCTTATTCTGACGCCGGTGGTCGCAATGTTGTGAATGTGTTGTTGGTTGATTTTCGTGGCTTTGATACAATGGGAGAAATTGTTGTTTTGGGTATCGTTTCGCTCACTGTTTTTGCTCTTTTACGACGTTTTCGCCCTGCTCCTGAAAGTGTTGATGCACCTTTTCAACAACGCATTCAAACAGCTTTTGATACAGCGCAACCTGATCGTGAAGTTGGAGATACTTTATCGGATTATTTAACTATTCCTTCTGTTATTATGCATTGGCTTTTTCCTGTTATTATCGCTATTGCAGTTTATTTATTAATGCGTGGGCATGATTTTCCAGGAGGTGGGTTTGCTGGTGGTATTACTTTAGCGGTTGGATTTATTCTACAGTATCTTGCTACTAATATTCGCTGGGTGGAAAGCCATTTACGTGTTTTACCTGTTCGTTGGATTGGTTTTGGCTTATTATTATCAGTAGCAACAGGGGCAAGTTCTTGGTTTTTTGGATATCCTTTTTTAACATCGTTTTTTCAATATACTCATCTCCCTTTAGTTGGAAACATTCCGATAGCATCTGTTTTGTTGTTTGATTTTGGTGTGTTTTCTGTGGTTTTGGGAGCGAGCGTTCTTATTTTAATTGCGCTTGCACATCAATCAATTCGCTTTTACCGAATTAGTAAGAAACTTATTGCAAAGAAAAAGGAAAGTTAATGGAGGTTGTTCTTTCTTTAGGCATTGGTATTTTTATTGGGTCAGGCATTTGGCTTCTTTTGCGTCCGCGAACTTTTCAAGTTATTCTTGGTTTGTCGTTGCTTTCTTATGGGGTTAATCTTTTTATATTCTCAATGAGCAGACCACGTAATAATGCGGCGCCTATTGTTGACCCTTCTATTGTGATTAATCCAGCAAATTATGTTGATCCTTTACCTCAGGCTTTAGTTTTGACCGCAATTGTAATTGGTTTTGCAACGACAGCTTTATTTTTAGTCATCCTTTTGGTTTCACGCGGATTAACAAATTCAGACCACGTTGATGGACATGAAGTAAAATGACAGAAATTTGGCTGCATCATTTACTTATTTTACCTATTCTTGTGCCATTAAGCACTGGAGCGATTCTTCTGTTTTATGATGAACGTCGTTCACAACTTAAATCACGTATTAGCCTTTTTTCTGCGGGTTTATTGGTTGTTATTTCTATTGTTTTGCTTGTGCGTACTCTTGAAATAGCTCCAGCTTCAGATGTATATCGGCTTGGAAATTGGCCTTCTCCTTTCGGTATTGTTTTGGTTCTTGACCGCTTAAGCGCTATGATGCTTTTACTTTCAAATGTATTGATTTCTGCTTGTTTGATTTTTGCACAAGCTTATTGGTATAAAGCAGGCCCTCATTTTCAGTCGTTAATGCAATTTTTTATGGTGGGGATAAATGGTGCTTTCTTAACGGCTGATTTATTTAATTTATTTGTATTTTTTGAAGTTATGTTAACCGCCTCTTATGGGCTTGCGTTACACGGTTTGGGTCAATCACGGGTGCGTGCAGGTATGCATTACGTGGTCATTAACCTTGTTGCTTCATTGTTTTTCTTAATTGGTGCGGCACTCATTTATGGGGTGGTTGGTACGCTTAATATGGCTGATTTAGCTATCAAGATGAAACATATAACTGATGCGGATATTGTTTTATTTAAAGTAGGTGCAGCATTTTTAGGTATTGCGTTTTTGCTTAAAGCCGGTATGTGGCCACTTAATTTTTGGTTGGTACCAGCTTATAGTGCGGCAGCAGCACCTGTTGGTGCTTCTTTTGTGATTTTAAGCAAGGTGGGTATTTATGTTATTTTGCGGTTAACGCTGTTATGGTTTGGTTCTGAAAATGAATATTTAGCTCATTTTGGTCATACAGTTTTATTTTATGGTGGGCTTGCTACGCTGACTTTTGGTGTTATTGGAGTATTAGCTAGCCAAGTTTTAAGACGTTTGGCATCTTACAGTATTCTTGTGTCTTCTGGTACAGTGTTAACGGCGATTGGAACAGGTAATGTGGCACTGACTACGGGTATACTTTTTTATATTGTTTCTTCGACTTTAGCGCTCGGAGCTTTTTTTCTTTTGGTTGAATTGGTTGAACGCAGTCGAGATATGGCTACTAATGTTTTGGCTGTTACGATGGAATTATATGGTGAAGATGAAGAAGAAAAAGAAGATGAAATTGGTACTTATTTACCGGTAACATTAGCTGTTCTTGGGGCTTGTTTTAGTATCTGTGCAATTTTGATTATTGGATTGCCTCCTTTTTCTGGTTTTGTTGCAAAATTTATGATGCTTACAGCCGTTTTAAACGCAAATGAGGGAAATTTTTCTACTTATGTACCAATTTTACGTGATTGGTTTTTTATAGTTTCTGTTATTTTATCTGGTTTTGCAACTTTGGTTGCAATGATACGCATGGGCATTCGGACTTTTTGGATTTCTTTTGAAAGCAAAGTCCCACGTATACAAGTGATTGAATTTGCGCCTATCGCTGTTCTTTTTTCTTTATGTTTTATTATGACAATTATAGCTAGCCCTGTGAGTCATTATATGTCTGAAACCGCTAAGACTTTGCATGATCCTAAAAATTATATTGAGAGTGTTTTATTTGATTTTTCTCTCAAAAACACTGAGAGGAATCAATGAAGCGCTTTTTTCCTCATCCTTTTCTAAGTGGTGCGATTGTTTTTATGTGGCTTATTTTAAACGGTTTTAGTTTGGGCCAATTCCTTTTAGGAAGTATAATTTCTTTGTTTGGTGGTTGGATGATGCAGCTGCTTGAACCAGAAAAAATCACAGTTAAAAGTTGGAATGCAGTTTTTCGGTTGGTTTTTCGAGTATTGGTAGATTCTATTTGTGCAAATATTACGATGGCTTGGTTGATTTTAACAAAAAAACATAAAAAGCAGTGCTCTGGTTTTATTGTTGTGCCTCTTGTACTTAAAAGTCGTACGGCTTTAGCTATTTTAGCATGTATTTTTTCGGCAATTCCAGGTACTGTTTGGATTGCGTATAATAGCAAAAATAGTGAACTTCTAGTTCATGTTTTCAATTTAACAGATGGGAATGATTATCAACAGTTAATCAAACAACGATATGAGCAATTGCTTTTGGAGATTTTCTAATGAGTATGGTGATCCTTTATTGGGGAATTTTCCTCTCACAGATTTTCTTAAGTTTGGCGATGATTCTGGCGTTTTTTCGATTAATCTATGGTCCAAGAGCACAGGATAGAGTTGTGGGGCTGGATACTCTTTATATGACGACTGTCCTTTTATTTCTTATATTTGATATTCGTTCAGGGACAAATATTTATTTTGATGTTGCTCTTATGATTGGGTTGTTAGGTCCTATCTCAAGTGTTGCTTTAGCAAAGTTTCTGATGCGTGGAGAAATTATTGAATGAAAGATGACATTTCGCTTTGGATTGCCATTATTATTACTATTTTTTTAGTGCTGGGATCTGGTCTTACACTTATTGGAGCAATGGGGCTTATGCGCTTTTCTTGCTTTTATGAGCGTCTCCATATGCCTTCATTGGGTGCAAGTTTAGGAACTGGAAGTATTGTTATTGCTTCAATCCTTTATGCGATATTTGTAGATGGTCATTTTGTTGTGCATGAAGCTTTGTTAGCAATTTTTACGCTTGTAACAATACCTGTTACGACTATGCTTCTCTCACAGGCTGCAGCACACCGAGACCACTCAGAAGATTGGCTGCAAAAGCCGCCAACCTTTTTGTTAAATGAGACAGAAGAAAAACTGCCTACATTGGAAGATAAAACATCACATTGAAACCAGTGTGATTTTTAATATAAAATCTATTTTAGTTTGTATTTCTTTCTTCTTCACACATAATGGGTTTTTCTTCATCGGGGTCATTAATAAGGTCATAAAGTGCAGCTTCATTTTTAGTTGTCCACCAGATATATTGGGCTCCCGCATATTTTGAACCTGAAGCTGAAATTACATTTGCTCCAACAATACGTTCACCTTTCCATGTGAAATCGACTAACGAAATATTACCAGCGTTGAGATAAGTAACTTCAATGCGCTCTCTATTGGTTTGTGTGCCACATTGATAGGCAATTGTTTCTTTAGTGGGATTTGAATTGCTTGGTATTTTAATGACTAAAGAACTGGAAAAAATATTAGTTTTATTGAACAAGAAATAAAAAATAACAAAAGCTCCTAAAGCGAAAAGTCCTAAAATAGGTAGAATTTTTTTCATTGACGCTTCCTTCTTACTCATAAATGATAACCTTAATTGATGAAATGGTGTCTACGGCGGGATTCGAACCCACGACCCCAGGATTCATACCACTTCGATTTTCATCGCCAGTCTTTGTTGTTGTAAGCTGTTTGTGGTCTGGACTGTCTCTTCACCTTGAAGTATACACTTTTTAGATGCTGCCCGTTCAGTCTCTACACCTTCCTTGTTTTCTTTTAAACAGGCTTGGCTCGGGATTGGCATACAGTCTCCTGTGAAGCTTTCCCCGAATTTGAGCAAATCCACTTTAAGGATTTCTCCTCAAAGCGCCCAATTTATTTAGGAATCCTGTGCTCTATCCTACTGAGCTACGCAGACTCAAATCACATTTGTTCTTTTAACTAAAGTATAAAAATTAATCAATTAATAAATAGAAATTAATTAGGTTTCCCTAATTTTTGTTTCAGGAAGGTCAGGACTGCATTTGGTGAAACATTTTTAGCGATAAATGATTGGCCCAGTCCACGTGTTAGGATAAAAGTTAAATTATTTTGCGAAACTTTTTTATCTTGAGCAATAAAGGTCATAAGTGTTTCGGCATCTGGAAGTTTGCCGGGGATATCTTGTAGTTGTGTTGGTAAACCAACGGTTTGAAAATGTGCTTCAATACGCTGTGTCACTGTGGGGCTGATTAAATTTAATTTTTCAGAAAATTGGTGGGCTAAAATTATTCCGATAGCTACAGCTTCACCATGGATTAAACGGTTTGAATCGTAAGTGGTTGCTGTTTCAAGCATATGTCCAAATGTATGACCAAGATTTAGCAATGCGCGTTGGCCTGTTTCATATTCATCGTGAGTTATGATGTCAGCTTTAAATTGACATGAGCGAGCAATAGCTTCTATTTGTATTGGACCCTTGGAAAAGACTTTTTGCCAGTTTTTTTCAAGCCATTCAAAAAATGAGGCTGATTAATGAGGCCATATTTAACCATTTCTGCGTAACCAGCGCGAAATTCACGTAAAGGTAATGTATTGAGAACATCAGTGTCAGCAATAACGCATTGAGGTTGATAAAAAGTACCGATGAGATTTTTACCATACGGGCTATTGATTCCGGTTTTTCCACCAACGGATGAATCAATTTGTGCTAGAAGTGTTGTAGGCATTTGAATCAAATGCATACCTCGACGTACAATACTTGCCGCAAATCCTGCAAGATCACCAATAACACCACCCCCAAAGCAATAACGCTATCGCTTCTTTCTAAACGAGCGACAAGAATTTTATCGATCACATTTTGCAAAATTGGAAACGACTTTGATTGTTCTCCTGCTTCTACGATAATAGGGACAGTGTAGATTTCATTTTCTGCTAATTTTGTCTGCAATGTGTTCAAATGAAAAGCAGCAACATTTTTATCTGTAACAATAGCTAAACGTATTTTTTGATGAGAACTCTTTTGATGCAAATAATGCTTAATCTTTGAAACTGCTTGTGCAATTAAACCTGAGCCGATAACGATATCATAACAATATTTATTCAGTTTGACAGTAATAATTTTGGTTTGCATGCCTTTTATCTCTATCGTTATTTTATGGATAAATAGCGTTGTACAGCCTGTATTACATTATATGCTACTACATGATAATGTTCTTCATGATTGTTAATTGTTAAATTTGCTTGTGCGTAAATAGGGTAGCGTTGTTCCATGAGTTTTTGCATCGTTTCCTTAGGATTTGCTGTTTGAAGCAATGGTCGTGCACAACATCCTGAAATGCGCTCTATGAGGACATGAAGATCTGCTTTAAGCCATATGGATATACCATTTTGATGAATGGCTTTTCGGATGTCTTCATTCATATAAGCACCCCCACCTGTCGCTAAAATGAGAGGACCTTTTTTAATGATGTTTAGAATAATTTTCTGTTCAAGAGTGCGGAATTTTGATTCGCCATACGTTTCAAATAATTGGACGATTGTCATCTGTGCAGCTTTTTCGACTTCTTGATCAGAATCATAAAATGGTAAACTGAGTATAGTAGCGACATGTTTTCCAATAACGGATTTTCCTGAACCCATAAGACCGACAAATACAAGTGCTTTTTGATTAAGACTTGATAATAATTGGTTTTTTATTTGTGTTATTGGAATATTTTGCTGCTTATTTTTCATGATTTTATTTCGATATTTATCTGCTTTAAAATCAATTTCTGTTAATCTTTGTCAGGCATAGTAAGTTAGGTAATGTTTTTGGAATAGTTTATTTTCTTATGCTAATATTAACCCGATTTTGATGAGTTTCTTCAATTATGATCGGCTATTTTTCAGTCTTATGATAATGTTTATAATTTAGGTTGAATTCATAATAAAAAATATACGTAACGATGTTCCTTTTAATTTATGCAATGTGTTTTTGAAAGCAGATCCATGAAAAGTAGTGCTGTGATAGATCGTTTTCTTGAAATGATGAGTGCTGAACGAGGGGCTTGTGCTCATACACTTTCTGCTTATCAAAATGATTTACAATGGGCACATGGCCAATTGTGTTTACGCTCTGTTTCACTTTTTTCGGCAAAAAGAGAGGATTTAATCAATCTTTTGTCGCTTATGCATACTGCTGGTTTTGCGGCTACTTCACAAGCACGTCGTTTATCAACTTTGCGTCAGTTTTATCAATTTCTTTATACTGAAGGGTTAAGAACAGATGATCCTTCTCATGATATTGATACGCCTCGTCAAAGACGTCTTTTGCCAAAAACTATGAGTGAAGATATGGTAACAAAATTACTTGATCGCGCGCAACTAGAAGTGGATCAAGCAGATTATGGATCGAAGAATCATCTGCGCGCGTTGCGTCTTCAGGTATTAATTGAAATGCTTTATGCGACAGGATTACGCATTAGTGAGTTGGTGAGTCTTCCGGTTCAAGCAGTACGCGGAAAGGAACAATTTATTGTTGTTCGTGGTAAGGGAGAAAAAGAACGTATGGTTCTCTTATCAGTTAAAGCGTGCCAAGTTATTTCTCAGTGGTTAGTTTTGCGTGATCAGGGCAAGGATGTGGCAAGCTTTTATCTTTTTCCTGCTCGCTCATCAACAGGATATGTCGCCCGCCAGTTTGTTGCACGAGGGTTAAAAGACCTCGCTAAAAGAGCAGGAGTGAAAAGCAGCAGTTTTTCTCCCCATGTTTTGCGTCACGCTTTTGCTAGTCATCTTTTGCAAAATGGTGCTGATTTACGTGTTGTTCAACATTTATTGGGGCATTGTGATATTTCTACTACCCAGATTTATACACATGTATTGGAGGAAAGGCTGTATTGTTTGGTTAATGAGCATCACCCACTTGCCGATCAGCAGAAGGCCGGGTAAAGAAAAAATAATATTTTAAAAAATATTTAAAAAAATTATAGATATATAAGTTGTACACGAGTAAATTAGGAACAATGTATAATTATCTTGATTTTGAAAAACCTGTTGCTGATCTAGATGTGCAAATTCTTGAATTGAAAAAGATTGCTCAAGAAAAAGGTAGTCTTGATATGAAGGATGAGATTACACGTCTTGAGATGCGTTCTCAGATGGCTTTGCGCGATCTTTATAAAAAATTATCACCGTGGCAAAAAACACAAGTAGCACGCCATCCTAATCGACCTCATTTTATGGATTATTCAGCATATTTATTGAGTGATGTTACACCTTTGGCAGGTGATCGCAAATTTGCTGAGGATGAAGCTATTCAAGCCGGCTTTGCACGCTTTAAGGGTGAAGCGATTGCTTATATAGGTCAAGAAAAAGGTCATGATACACAAACTCGTTTACGTCATAATTTTGGTTCTGCTCGCCCAGAGGGGTATCGCAAAGCTGTACGGATTATGGAGATGGCTGATCGTTTTGATTTGCCATTGTTAACTTTTGTTGATACAGCCGGTGCTTATCCCGGTGTAAGTGCTGAAGAACGTGGACAGGCAGAGGCAATTGCACAGTCAATAGCGGCAACTTTACGTCTACGCGTTCCTGTTGTTTCGGTCATTATTGGAGAAGGTGGTTCTGGAGGGGCAATAGCGATTGCTGCAGCTAATAAAGTTTATATGCTGGAGCATTCAATTTATTCGGTTATTTCACCAGAAGGGGCGGCTTCTATTTTATGGCGTGATTCAACTCGTGCAAAAGATGCAGCAACCAATATGCGTATTACTGCTCAAGATCTTTATAAGCTAAAGGTTATTGATGGCATTATTCCTGAGCCTTTGGGAGGGGCACATCGGGGAAAGGAAGCTGTTATGGAAACGACAGGTAATATTATTTCTGTTGCTTTACATTCTATGGCTGGTAAGGATGGTGAAACTGTAAGGCGAGAGCGTTGGGAAAAATATCTTCAAATTGGCCGTTCTTTGGCTTAATTGAAGTGATTTGTGTGAGGTTTTTTATAGATTAGAGTTTTATTTCAATGAAATTAAATTGGTATTTTTCATTGTTTTTTTTATTGGCAATTGGGATATTGACAGCGTGTCAAAAGAAATTACCTCCCTCTATTCAAGCTAAAGTTAAGCAGCCATTGCCAAAAGAAATTCACCATAAAATGATTACACATAATGTCGATCAATATGCACCGATTATGATGCGTTTTTTTAAGGAAGAAAATATAGCTGAAGTTTGGAAACAAGATCGTACCGGACGTTTTATACTTGTGGCAAGTTATGACATTTGCAAATGGTCAGGTAAACTTGGGCCTAAATATAAAGAGGGAGATTATCAAACACCAGAAGGCTTTTATACCATTAACGCAAGTCAAATGAATCCTTATTCGCGTTATTATCTTTCTTTTAATATCGGTTTTCCTAATCTTTACGATCAAGCACATGGTCGTACAGGTAGTTATCTTATGGTTCATGGGGGGTGCACTTCTGTGGGTTGTTATGCAATGAATGATGGCAATATGGGACAAATTTATGCTTTTGCACGGGATGCTTTTAAAGGTGGGCAAAAAGAATTTCAGTTACACGCTTTTCCTTTTCGCATGACCGATGCTAATATGGAGCGTCATCGTGATAATCCCCATTATCAATTTTGGATGATGCTCAAAAAAGGTTATGATCTCTTTGAAACCAGGCGTGCGCTTTCAAAAATTGATGTTTACGGAAAACGCTATGTTTTCGATCGTTTTACCAAGGAAAATTTAAGTGCGGTAAAACCATAAAATATGGATTTTATTATAAAAGATACTGTGCCTTTTATAAGTTATTAAAAACCAGAAAAATGGTTAGTATTCGTTTTGCTAAATTCATTTTACGATGGATAATATTATCATGCTTTAGTAAAAAATTTAAGCAAAATTACCGGAAATCTGAAAAACTGATCATGAAGGTAATGAAAACATAGGCTATGTTCCTATGTTCCACGTGAATCATTGATAATCATTTATTATTATCATTATAGAATATAGGTAGGTCGTTTATACGGGATGGGGATTTTGCGCGGTATTCTTGTATTAGTTTTATATGTCTGTGGTATGGCAATGAGTTGTACTGGCAAAGGAAGAACGAAAGAAGGTAAAGCTTTGATTAAAGGAGAGGTAAGGATAATATTCCCTTTCTTATCGAAGGTGTCTTCTAGGCGTTTTTTCACAATTTCAGGATCGCATATTTGTTCTTCCATATCAGTGATTTTCGTCATTTTAGTGCCATAAGGCTTTAAGGTGGCTAATGTTGCTTGTGGAGAGCCTTGAAGAGAAAAACCTGTTTCAAGCAAATGTGCTGCTTTTCCTTCTCTTGCATTAATGTTATCTGCCCCTAAAACAACAGCGATAATCGTGCGTTTATTGCGGGTTGCTGAAGCGACAAGATTGAAACCAGAAGCACAAGTAAAACCAGTTTTCATGCCATCTATTCCGTTAAAACGGTTAATGAGGTTATTTGAGTTCAATTTGATTTTTCGTCCATCACCAAAATCAATAGCTGGAATAGAAAAATAATGAGCATATTGGGGAAATTCTCGACGGATTTGAACAGCAAGAAGAGCAATATCACGTGCTGTGGTATAATTATCTGGATGTGGCAGGCCACTTGCATTGGCAAAATGAGTTCCAAACATGCCTAAACGTTGGGCTTGAACATTCATTTGTTGCACAAAAGCTTCTTGAGAACCAGAAACAGCTTCACTTAAGGCAATGGCCAAATCATTGGTTGATTTAACTAAAGTGATGCTTAAGGCTGTCTCAAGTGTAAGGATGGAACCTGCTTCATAACCTGAGTGAGAGGGAGAAGCTTGTGTTGCATTTTGGCTGATGGTGATGTGTTTTTGTGGTGAAATTTCTCCTGTGCTCATGGCACGAAAAATGACATAGGTGGTCATTAATTTTGTTAGAGAAGCAGGGTACCATCGTTCAAAAGCTTGATTATGTTCTAATATTCGTCCAGTTGTAGCGTCAACAGAAATAAAGGGATAGGCTAGAGTCAAAGTACTTGTCATACTTAAAATGAAAGATAAACAGAGTCTGTATAAAAGTTGACACATACAATTTAAGTCCAATTATTGTTCAGTTTAAGTAACTTGAAATTGTTTTAGCTTAGAATACAATAGATTTGAATGTATAAGGTAAAGAAAGGAACATTTAGTTACGTATGGGTCCCTTCCAATGATGGCCAAGCGTTTGAAGTCTTTTAACAGCAAAGGGCGGCATAGGTGGGGGAGTGGGATCTTGAGCGGCCAATAAGAGCAATTCATCACAAGTTTTTTCTGTTTTTTCGATTAGTTGATCTAAAAAATCACGTTTACTTAAACCGATTTCGATAGGAGGGAGAATACGCACACGAATTGTTCCTGGATAGCGGCGAAAATTATTACGTGGCCAATATAAACCAGCGTTGTGGGCAATGGGTACAACTTGGAGCTTCAATTCGTTGTAAAGAGCAGTAATACCTGGTTTGTAATCTGGTTCTTGACCGGGTTGTCGGCGTGTTCCTTCGGGGAAGATTAGGATTTGGCGCCCTTGTTTTGCTTTTTGTTTTGCTTTTTGTATGATGATTTTGAGAGTTTGAATAGGGGTTGCTCGGTTAATTGGGATAACTTGTGTTTTGGCCATATACCAGCCGAAAAAAGGAATCCACATCAGTTCACGTTTTAAAATAAGGGCAGGATCATCAAAATAAGGCACAAGGCTAAAAGTTTCCCACGCAGATTGATGTTTTATAGCAATAATATATGCGCCTTTTAGTAGGTTTTCTACGCCTTCAATTTCATAGTGTGTTCCAACAATATATTTTTGTAAAAATAATGTAACACGTGCCCATGTTTTAGGAACAATCCACGCTTTTTTGCGGGGCATTAAAAAATAAAAGGGGGCATAAAGAATCATTTGCACAAAAGTGGTTGTATAAAAAGCAAACGTAAAGAGAAGAGAACGAAAGATAAGTACCATATTTTATTTATATTTACTGAGACTTTAGTTGTAACACTCTATGTGTGGAAAATATCGTCATTATGATATACTTAATTTTTAGGTATTTTAAACTATAAAGCAAGAGGCTAATAATATCACACGTTATTAGAAGCAGACTTTTCTCAATAAGTTTTATCTATTAGTTGATCTTGATCTTTTATCAGATTGGAATCCAAAGAAATTTAGAGTTTTTATTAAAAATAAAAACCTAAATTAAATGTGGTAGTTAGTTGTGACTACATTAAATGCGTAAGATAGTCTTATGTTTTTTACGCAGACGGTACCCCTTTTATAACCGATCGAATTAGATTTGATTTGATACAATAATTTAAGTAAATATAGCTTAAAATGTCCGGATAATATAAATCATTATAAAGTGTTTTGCTTAATTATCAAATTTACTTAATTATTTTTATAAATATTTAAATCAAGAAACAATTCTCAAAAAATAAGAAATCACTTGGAGAGGTGTTTTGCATTACTTTGCATTACAAAGTGAATTTCAGTAGAAGTAAAATATATTTTATTGGAGCGGGCGATGGGATTCGAACCCACGACCCCAACCTTGGCAAGGTTGTGCTCTACCCCTGAGCTACACCCGCTCACACATTCTCAAACGCTTTTTGTATGGCGTAGCCTTGTCTGAATTGCAACAAAAAAATAACGTTTCAGTGAAATTTATTTTCATGTTAGTGAAATTTATTTTTCAAGGTTAAAAAAGTATTATTCAACTAGTGATTCGAGTAGTGCTAGATAATTGACTTTACTTTATATTTTAACGAAAACATTTTTCTCGTGGAAGGGTTGAGTGATTATGAGTTTAAGCAAAACATTCTTTTGTCTATCAATAAATGAGAAAATTAGTAGCGTTGTTTGTATTTTTCCAAATTGGGTTAGCTGGTCATGGTTGTTTTTTGACGATTGAAAAAAATTGATATTTGTGATTCTTTGGAAAGCATTGAAGTTTTATCCGATTTTAAATCATAAAAATCGGCAGTTTTTGCCAAATAATAGAGGTACTCAATGAGGTTTTGAGTTTCCAGAGTATTTTCATAATTGTATGGATAGTTTATTGAGTAAGCAATAGTAATTAGATCTAGTAACTATTTGGTTTTGTAATACATTTAGCTGAAAAAATTATTAAAGAGAATAAATTAATCACAATTATAATGATGCATTCTATATATCAAGTTTTGAATGTAAGAGATCAGTGTATAGATATAATGTCTGGTGGGACAATGATTTTGGACATGCACTAAAAAGCAATGTAAACTGCATGTTAGGATTTTTGGCATGATTGGCATGCTTTAAAAAAGTTTACGGTAAAGTTTTTGAAATGATACACTATAATGGATTGATATTTTGGCTATAAAAAAAGCGCATGAAGTTGACCATTTTCTAACGCATTTTTCGCGTTCTTTTCCTATTGTTTTAATTTACGGTCCTGATCGTGGTCTTGTTTGTGAACGTGCACAGCGTTTTGCTAAGCTGACGCAAGTAGCAATAGAAGATCCTTTTTCTACGATTCGTCTCAATGCATCTGAGATTGATAAAGATCCCGTACGATTGCAGGATGAAGCACACACTTTATCACTTTTTGGCAGTGATCGTTTGATATGGATATCCAATGGTGCAAATCAAAAAGGTTTTCTTGCGGCTCTTAAGCTTTTAATTAAAGAACCACCAAAAGCATGTTTCATTTTAATTGAAGCAGGGGATCTGAAAAAGGGTGTGGGGTTGCGTAATATTGTTGAAACGGCATCAACAGCTCTGGCTTTACCCTGTTATACGGATGATATCCGTTCTCTTGATAGAGTGATTGATGAGGTTTTGAATAATTTTAAAATGACTCTTTCTTTGGAGGCGCGCAAGTGGTTATACGAAAGTTTGGGGGCGGACCGTCTTGTTTCGCGTGGTGAATTGGAAAAGCTTTGTCTTTATGCTCTAAAGAAAGATCAAATTACTCTTGAGGATGTGAAGGCTGTGGTAAGTGAGGCTGGTGCTCTTTCTCAAGATGATGTTATTGATGCTATTTTACTGGGAGATGTGGCGGGTTTTGAAACGCATTTTAATCGATATGCGACTATGCAAAATACACTTTTTTTTGTTTTGAGTACAGCGCAGAGGCATTTTCAACAATTACAGCTGTTGCGCTATCAGGTGGAAGTTGAAGGGAAAGCTCCTTTTGCAGTCATATCTCAAGCACGGCCGCCGATTTTTTTTCGTAGAGAAAAAATAGTTGAAAAAGCCCTAAAATATTGGGGGTTGGAACAAATTGCTTATGCTATGGAAAAAATTCAGTGTGCTGTTTTAGATAGCCGTAAAAATCCATTTTTGGATGCAGCTATTGTTCATCAAGTTTTGTTAGGATTGGCAGTTAGTGTGCGAAAACGCATTTCTTCTTAAAATATTGGCTCCATATCGGTATTGAAGAGTTTTTATGACTTGGTAAATTTATGAGATATGTTTTTCCTTTATGGTGATCTTTTTGTCAAAAGACAAAGAACGATAATTCATAAAGGTTTTTAATCATGAGATTATAGTATTACGTGTAAAACTAGCAAGCATTGTTTGTTTTGAGTAATTACCAAATTTGCATCAAGATTAAAAAGGTCATTGTAAAACATGATTTAAGTATAAAATACAAGGTTACTTAATATTTCGGGGTACGGTATATGAAGAAGTACTTCTTTATCAATGATAACATGGAAGTTAAGCAGTAATCTTAACAATTTGAGATGTCGGTGAAATTTATTAATTTATCATTGTCAATTTTAGTATAGTTTTTTTAAAATTTGGCTATCTATAATTGTTATCTTTAAAAATGTATCTGTTTTTATACGAGAACAACTTTCATTTATGAGGTAACCATTTTTATAAAGTTTTAAAGAGACTTAAAAGGGAAAAGTCATCAAAGAGTATGAAGATTTGATAAGAAATATGTTATACTATGGTTATTGTATTCTCATTAATGCAATAAGTCATTATGTACGTGATGATGGCAGTGCTTTTGCAAGTCATATCGTACTCTCAGGGCTTTTAGCATTTTTTCCTTTTTGTATTTTTGGAGCGTCTCTGGCCAGTTTTTTTTGGGATTTTGCGTATACACCGCAAAAAATTGAAGCGCTTATGCATTTATTGCCAGATGCAATTGCAGAACCTTTTTCTAAAGAAATCGTTAATGTTTTGGTAACACAGCGAAAAGGCGTATTAACACTTTCTTTTGTTGGGGCAGCTTATTTTGCTTCAAATGGGGTAGAAGCTTTACGTGCTGCCTTAAATAAGGCTTATCGTGTTGTTGATCAGCGAAGTTTGTTTTTTTGTCGTTTTCAAAGTTTGTTTTTTGTGATCATTGGGACAATCGGTATTAGTGTTATCAGCTTTTTATTAGTTTTAGCACCTTTGCTGATAAAAATTACACGAAATCATTTTCCTTTTATTGTTGAATATATTGGTGTTATTCGTTTATGGCGTTACACAATTGCGGTGGTTGTTTTATTTATCAGTCTTTTGATTGTTCATAAATGGCTGCCAGCAAAGCGGAGGAAATTGATAGATATTTTACCAGGAATTATAGTAACGCTGTTTTTGTGGTGTGCAGCATCAATTACTTTTGCACATTATTTAACAATGTTTAATTATGCATCCACTTATGCCGGGTTAGCATCTATTATGATTGCTATTATTTTTCTTTATATGTTGAGTGCGATTTTTATTTTGGGAGGTGAAATAAACGCAGCAATTATGTTTTATCGTACTCGTTTACAACATTCAGATCCATAAAAAGATTTTTTATTTAAGGCAATTAAAGAATAAAAGGGTGTGCATTCTACTATTGCTGTTTAGTGATTGATAAGGATGCTTGTGCTTAAAGCCAAAGTTAATCGTATTATGTGCCATTATCAGTTTCAAATATATATTATGGCTTTCTTTTGTTTTTTCTCAATGAAACACTTAATTTAAAAAAAAGGATTGTTTCTATAGGGGTTAACGGTACAAGGTTTGGAATGCAAATTATAGGTATGAGGGGAGAGATGTATTTTGAAAACAAATCACAGCTCTTGGGTGGATAATGCGGATGGGAATAGCACAGTGAAGTTTACTTTACACCAGTAGTGCATGTTTTTATTTAGCAAGCTCAATCGACTAAACTTTAATGATAGGTATTCTGATAGGAGGTTTATAGAGATGAGGCAATTTGCAAATGGATTTTACTCTTTTTGTTATCAAAGATTATTTCTGCCTTGGAGTCGTTTTGTGAGGTGTCGTTATTTGTGGTCATTAAAAGCGTTATTTTGTTTCTTTAATGATAGCTTTTATGAGTGCTTTAGCATCATTATTGGCCCATGGAGCTATACCATTAAATGAAGCAATGAGGTCACCATCTTGATCAACCAGGAGTGTAATGGGTAGCCCTAAAGCTAGTCCTTGTTTGCGGATATCGGTAAAAATGTTCATTTTTTCGTCGCGGTAATAGGTCAAATTATCAGCATACACTTCACGTAAAAATTGTTGAATTTTTTCAGGAGAAGCGACTTTATCAATATTAATGGCTATGACATCAAAATTTTCTCCCTTCATATCGTGTTTTAATTGTGCCAATTCTGGCATTTCTACACGACAAGGAGCACACCAAATTGCCCACAAATTAATAAGCAGTGGTTTTCCAGTAAATTCAGAGAATTTATGGTCTTTTCCCTGAATATCTTTAAAGGAAAATTGGCTTACATTATAAAATGTGTCAGCAAATCGGATGTGCTTAAAAGAGCCTTTGGCTTCTTTTTTGATCGCTATTATCTTTTCTGCTTTTATTTTGTTGGTGTTTGTTTCTTGTGCTTTTGCAACTGAAATAAAGTGAGGAAAGAGAGATGCTTTATGATCATGGTTTATTGTTGCGTATAAACTTAAGGCAATGATAAAAGATATGAGGAAGTATTGTGTTTTTTTATCTTTCCAATTGATGAAAATTTGAGAAATCATAATTTTTGTCCTTTGAATGGGCCTTTTTAAGGTATGACAGATAATAGATTGAGCAATAAATGTGGGGTAGCTGTTTTGCACAAGGTCCTGCTGCGATTATGGAAAACATTAACGCTTCCATTGATTGTGATCAAAAACTTTATCGGCAAGATATTGAAAGTTCACTTTCTCATGTGGCAATGCTAGCACAAACGAAAATTATTTCACACTCTGATTATGAAAAATTGTGCATGGTTTAAAACTTATTCTCTAAAAAATTGAAGAAAGCATGTTTACTTTTTCACGAAAGTTTGAAAATATTCAATGAATATTGAGGGGCGGTTGAGCCAATTGATTGGTCCTATAGCAGGCCGTTTGCACACAGCGCGTTCGCGTAATGATCAAGTTGTAATTGATTTTCGTTTGTGGGTACGCGACGAAACGCAAAAATAGCGTAAGCATTAAAACAGCTTATAGAGCAATTACTCATTCGAGCAGAATAACATGTCGATACCTTTATGCCAGGTTTTACACACTTGCAAACTGCCCAGCCAGTAACATTTGATCATTATATGATGGCTTATGTTTAGATGTTTGGTCGGGATTTATCGCGTATGTGTGATGCGTTGAGCGAATACATGAGTCGCTTCTAGGGGGTGCTGCATTAGCGGGAACGGGCTTTCCAATCGATCGTTTTATGACAGCACAAGCACTAAGGTTTCATGAATCGATGCGCAATTCAATGGATAGTGTTTCAGATCGTGATTTTGCGTTGGAATTTTTAAGCGCTGGTGTGCTTTGCGCAATGCATCTTTCATGTTTAGCAGAAGAAATTATCCTGTGGTCGAGTGCACAATTCTAGTTTATTTATCAGATGTTTTTTCAACGGGGTCATATTATGCTACAATGAAAAAATCCCGATACTGCTGAGCTTATATGAGCCAAATCGAGACGGTTGATTGGGTGCATTTATTGGATTTTACAGTGATGAAAGGTTCACCTCTTGCTTATTTAAAAGATATGCAAAAACATGAAACTTATGTGTTTGATGGGGTTTTGAGTTTTGAGTTATCGGCTAGCAGCAATGACAGGCATCATTGGTGATTTTGAAGGTGAATAAAACAGTCATGAAACAAGAAGCAGACTCTGATTATGCAATAGCAACAGATTTAACTGATTGGCTTAATGCGAATTAGGGCTTCCCTTTCGTGAGGTTAATCATATTACCGAGTGCATTTAGCATTGGCAGAAAAAAAGAAATGTCATCTTAATGATTTATCATTAGCTGAACTTTAATAATCTATTCAGATATAAGCGCAGCTGTTTTTGGTGTTTTGGCAGTTGAAAAATCAGTTGAAGGTCGTAAAAGTTTTGGTGGAACAGCGCTTTCAGAAGTATTTTGCTAAATTGCTTATTGGAAAAAGCATCTTGTGAGTGCATAAGTAGATTTTATTGTAAAGGCAAAAGAGTACAACAAAATATCGATATAAGAGGAAAAGGACGTATGAGAACTATTTTAAAGAATTTAATAATTGTCCTTTTTTTTAATGTTGTTATACTTGGGTGTGGGCGTAAAGGGGCACTAGAATTACCTTCTTCAATAACGGTTAAGTCTTCGCAAGGAGCTTTTGGTTCTGAAAGAAAAACGGATAAACCTTTTATTCTCGATCGATTGATACAATAGAGGTTTTTATGCGTTTTTTTCCTTATCATCAAGACGTGCTTTATGCTGAAGGTCTTTCGCTTTCTACAATTGCAGATAAGGTGGGAACACCTTTTTATTGTTATTCAGCCAATGCACTTATTGCTCATTTTCAAGACTACCAAAATGCATTTCATGATATACCTAGTCTTATTGCTTATGCGGTTAAAGCAAATTCCAATCAGGCTATTTTAAGGCTTTTAGCACGCGTTGGGGCAGGAGCTGATGTGGTGTCAGAAGGTGAATTACGACGTGCTTTAGCTGTTGGTATTCCTGCACATCGTATTGTTTATGCTGGTGTTGGTAAAACGGTTAGAGAGATAGATTTTGCCCTTGCACATGATATTTGTTGTTTTAATGTCGAATCAGAGCAAGAGCTTGAACAATTATCAGCACGGGCTGTTGCACTTTCAAGAAATGCACGCATTTCGTTGCGCCTTACTCCAGATGTAGATGCAAAAACCCATCAGAAAATTACAACTGGTAAATCTGAAAATAAATTTGGTATTCCACTGGTATTGGCGTATGACGCTTATAAAAAGGCAGCGCAATTGCCTGGTCTTGAAGTGTGTGGTGTGGCTATACATATTGGCAGTCAGATTTGTGATTTAAAACCATTTGAAGAGGCGTTTGTAATTGCCGCAGATTTTGTGCGCCATTTACGCAATGATGGTTATGTCATAACTTATCTAGATATTGGAGGTGGGCTTGGGGTTTCTTATGGTTGTGAATCATGTTTAGTGCCTTCTCCTTTTGATTATGCGGCACTGGTAAAAAAACATATTGCACCTTTAGGGATCACTGTAATTTTAGAGCCTGGACGCGGTATTGTTGGCAATGCTGGTGTGTTGGTAACGTCTGTTGTGTATTTCAAAAGAGGCAAGAGGCGCAATTTTGTTATTGTTGATGCTGCGATGAATGATTTTATGCGTCCAACACTTTATGAAGCTTGGCATGATGTGATACCAGTGAAGAAAACACCATTAAATGCTGTGATGATCAATGCAGATATTGTTGGTCCTGTTTGTGAAACTGGTGATTATTTAGCATTAGACCGTTATTTGCCAGTGTTAAAGGCGGGTGATCTGTTGGCAATTACTGGAGCAGGCGCTTATGGTGCGGTGATGGCAAATACTTATAATAGCAGGCTTTTGGTACCGGAAGTTTTAGTTCAAGATACGCGTTATGCTATTATTCGTCCACGTCTTGATTATGCACAATTGATTGGTTTTGATCATATTCCAGATTGGATTGAGAATTTTTAAATGTCTTTGACATTGTTTCTAATAAACTTTTATGGAATGATTTATATGGTGCAAATTATTTTTATAGGTCTTATGATCTTTAGCTTATTATTAAAAAGGACAAATAATTGTCTATGAAAGACGAAAACATCAAAGGTTTTCTGAAAATAAGGCTTCTATTTGCGCGCCTTCTTGCTTGGTGTTTCTTATTTTTTGAGCAGATATGGCCGCGGCTATTACCATTTTTTTTAGCGTTAAGTCTTTTATGTTCGCTTAGTTGGTTTGGTGTTTTTAGCCTCTTAAGTTATTGGTGGCATTTATTTTTTCTTTGGCTCATACTTTTTGTTATTTTAGGAAGTTTATTTCTACTATTTGGTTTTCGCTTTCCTACTGCAAGAGATGTTGATTGTTATATTGAACAGACAAGTGGGTTTAAAAACCAGCCTTTAAGTGTTCAAAAAGATCGTTTATGTGTTGAAGATAATGATGGTTCTAGTGTGGTTATTTGGCGTGAACATCAACGCCGCATGGCAGAACAATTGCATCATGTTCAAATCGGATTTGCTTACTCTAATAGTGCTGCCTATGACCCTATAGCTCTTAGAGCACTATTTATTTTGTTATGTGTGTGTGCTTTTAGTTTTTCTTTTGGCTCGTCTGGAGGGCGTTTATCAGACGCGTTTGATCTGCGCCCTGTGGTTGATGAATCGTCAATACGCATTGATGCTTGGGTAACACCACCTGCTTATACGGGCATTGCACCTATTTATTTAACACGAGGTGACACAACACAGCTTACCGTTCCTGAAGGGAGTGATGTCGTTGTGCGCGTTGTTAATGGTGCTGGTGTTAAGGTTAAGGCTGTATCTGAAGATGGTGGACACAAAATTGCGCTTACTGAGAAAAGTGAACAAACAACTTTAAATGACCCAATGACTCGTTTTGAAACACGCTTAGATCGTTCAATGCGTTTGTCTGTATCATCGCGTCGTAGGCAGCAACAATGGCACTTGCATATAATTAAAGATAAAGTGCCGACGATTCATTGGCTTGCAAAACCAGAGCGGATTTTAGCTGGTTCATTAGAGTTACGCTATGAAATGGATGATGATTATGGTGTAACAAAGGCTTTTGTTGCAATAGAACCTCTTTTTGATCAGAACAAAAATGCTTCTCCTCTTTATAAAGCGCCTGAGATAAAGCTTCTTTTAGCGCGTGGTGGAAAAGGTAAAATGCGCACAGTCCAAGATATATCTGGTCATCCATGGGCTGGTAGCGAGGTTAAAATTACTTTGGTAGCAGAAGATGGGGCTGGTCAGCAGGGGCGTAGTAAAACTTTTATCATGATGTTACCGCAACGTATTTTTGCTAACCCTATTGCTCGTGCAGTGGATGAGCAGCGTCGTTTATTAGCACTTGATGCATGTGCACGAGAACGTGTACTTGATATGCTTTCTGCTTTGCTTGTGCGCCCGGAAGATGGTCTTCAAAATGTAACACATTTTCTGGCATTGCAGAGTGCATGGATAAGGCTTTCTGCTGCAAAAACAGATGATCAATTGCGTGATGTAGTTCATTATTTATGGCAAATTGCCTTAGGTATTGAAGGTGATCAGTTTGAATCTGCTCAACAAAGGTTAAAACAAGCACAGGCTGCTTTGCGTGATGCATTGCGCTATGGCACTTCAAGTGAGGAAATTGAGCGACTAATGGCAAATTTACGCCAAGCTGTGAATGATTATATTAGTACTTTGCCTGAAAAAAAATCAAAAGATGATAATGAGCGTAAGACTACACTTTCTAAAGATTCATTATCCAAAAAGCTGGATTCAATTGAAGAAATGGCCAAATTGGGTTCTTCTTCAGCTGAACAGCTTTTAGCTGAAATTGAGCAGACACTTGATCATTTGCAGAATCGAAAAAGTAGTAATCAAGCTAAAGAGCAAAATGATCATCAAGAAACACAAATGAAAAAAAAGCTAGATCAACTTGGTGATTTGATGCGTCGACAGCAAGAAATTCTTGATGATACGCACTATTTAGAAAAGAAACAACGTCATGATGGAGAAGATGTTACAAGCAATGAGGAAAAGCAAAGCAAAGCTTTGGAAGATCGTCTGGTTGAATTACAGTCTGAGTTATCAGAATTAGAAAAGGAACTCTCAGCACAAGGTCTTAAACAAAATGATGCGTTAAAAGAGGCAGAAAAAAAAATGAATTCTGCAAAGACCGCTCTTGGTAATGGAGACTATGAAATGTCGATGCAAAATCAGTCAGAGGCTTTAGAATCCTTACGACAAGGTGCGCAAGATGTTTTAAAAAAAATGCGCGAAGTACTGAAAAAAGAAGGAAATAATCACGATGATGCTCGTGGTCCTCAAGATCCATTAGGACGTCCGCTTTCTTCACAAACAGGTCAAGGTCAAGAAGGTGTAGGGGGACAACAGAAAAATGATCAAATGCGTGCACGAGAGATTTTAGAAGAAATTCGCAAACGCCTTAATAATAATCGTATTCCTGAAGCAGAAAAAAGCTATCTTGAAAGATTGCTTCACTTTCGTTAGTCAAATTTAAATCAATATGAGAAAAAACGTATTAAAGATTTTTATAAAGTAAGATACACTCAAAATAAAGAACAAAGCGAAGTAAACCGCGCTTTTGGTGAAGTGATAATAATAGTGATGTTATTTACTTATGTTACTTTGTTTTTGAATTATTTTTGTTAAAAGAGTGGAAAGTGGAGATTTTTGCTCTTGAGGGGAAGGGGTGTGAGCCCATATAAATTGACTATAGAGGGCTGCAACGTTTGATATTTGTTTCTACATGGTAATGTAAATTGGATATAGTTACACTCAAAGATTTTTATGCTTCTGCACTTGGTCTTCGAGTGCAAGCGACAATTTGTGAGCAATTGAATTTGTATTGGCCAAATCTTGCTGATAAGCGAGTAATGGGTTTTGGTTATGCAGTTCCTTACCTTTCTGTATTGTGTACACGTGCACAACACTGTTTTGCTTTTATGCCCGCTAGTCAGGGTGCTTTACCTTGGCCTTGTACTGATAGGGTGGCTACAGCGCTTGTTTTTGAAGAAGATTTGCCTCTTCCTGATGCTTCGATTGATTGTATTTTATTGGTACATGCACTTGAATATACAGAAAATTCACGCGAAACTCTTAAAGAAATATGGCGTGTTTTAGCGCCTAATGGCCATTTGATTGTTATTGTTCCCAATCGCAGCGGTTTTTGGGCACGCAATGATCGTACACCTTTTGGCTATGGCGAACCTTATAGCCGGCAACAAATTGTTTGTTTATTTGAAGAAACAAATTTTATATCCGGACCTGTGCGAGAAATTGTGTATTATACGCCTTCTTTAAATTATACAACGCGGTTGTTTTCATTTTTTTATAGACCATTTGTACGCCATCTTTTTCCTTATTTTGGTGGACTTTTAATGTGTCAGGCGCACAAACGTATTTATCAAGGCATAAGTATACAACGCCGCCAATCACGACGTGTGTTCATTCCTGCATTATCACCACAGGCTCGGGAGAAATATATCTTATCCGGATCTGATTTTGTTTCAGAGAAAAATTGGTGATGTTAGAGTTATTTTAAAAGCGATTATTGCTCATAAAATCAAAGATTAAGGCGATAGCCATTGTGATCTGTAATGAGAATCTGGGCATTAGAGGGATCTTTTTCAATTTTTTTGCGTAAACGATAAATATGGGTTTCTAATGTATGGGTGACAATGTGTTTATTATAGCCCCAAATATGCTCTAACAATATTTCGCGGCTAACAACTTTGTTACGCGTGTTATAAAGATATTTAAGAATTGCTGCTTCTTTTTCGGTAAGGCGGATTTTATTACCATGGCAATCAATCAGAAGTTTTTGCCCAGGTTTAAAAGTATAAGAACCAATACGAAAAAGTGCATCTTCATGGTGTTCGTATTGATGTAATTGGGTTCGAATACGCGCTAACAATACCGCAAAACGAAAGGGTTTTGTTACATAATCATTGGCACCTGCTTCAAGGTTTAAAAAAGTATCACAATCTGTGTCATGATCAGTTATCATAATAATGGGAGCGCGAAATTTTTGATCACGTAATTTTTTAACAGCTTCGCGGCCATCCAGATCAGGCAGTTTAATATCAAAAACAGCGAGATCGATTTTTTCTTTATGAGCTATTGCGATTCCTTCTTCGGCTGTTTTTGCTTGAAGCACTTCAAATTCTTCATGAATTTGCAATTGTTCTAGCAGAATAGAGCGCAGGTCATCCTCTTCCTCAACAATTAAAAGGGTGTAGCTGTTCATTTTTTTCCTTATAAAGCTTATGTGCGCTATACTTTGTGGAAAGTAGTTTCATGAAATAAAGATTTTATGCAAGTAGAATTAAAAAAGAAATGCTATAAAAAACAAACTTTTGTTGCTTTTATGGTCATCCGTCGACAAGCAGGTGTGCGTACACGGGGTATTCTTTGTGCTGGTCAGCATCGTTTTCTTTGCGCTTTAGGGCGAGGTGGTATTTCCTCTTATAAGCGCGAAGGTGATGGTGCTACACCTTTGGCAAATATGCGTTGTTTGGGAGGATTTCGCGATAATTTTTATCGCCCTTTTGTGCGTTCAGTTTTGCCTTTTCATCATATTCGCGCACAAGATGGTTGGTGTGATGCTAGTGGTGATGCCAATTATAATCGTTTAGTGCGCCTTCCTTATTCTAGAAGTGCTGAAAAAATGCACCGTGAAGATGGTCTTTATGCAATTGGTCTTATTCTAGATTGGAATATCACACAACGCAAAATGGCAAGAGGAAGCGCTATTTTTATGCATTTAACACGGGACAATTATACTCCAACAGAAGGATGTATTGCACTTTCCCGTCGTGATATGGAACGCCTTTTACCCTATATTAATTTGCGGACAAAAATTATTGTTTTAGGTTAAAAGCATTTCTGGTTTGAGCCCACCCATAGAGCAAACTTCTTTCCACTCATCTTCTGTGACAGGTTGTACTGATAAGCGTATAGTTTTGACCAGTGCCATGTTTTTCAATTTTGGATTAGCTTTGATTTGTTTTAGTGAAACAGGGTTTGGCATGTCACAAAGGGCGCGAATATCTACACATTCCCAGCGTGGATCAGAAGTTGTAGAATCAGGATGTGCTTGTGCACATACTTCTACAATGCCTACTATTTCTAACCCTTTGTTGGAATGATAAAAGAATCCTTTATCACCATATTTCATGGCACGCATATTATTGCGCGCTTGATAGTTGCGTACACCATCCCATTGTTCGCCATGTGCGCCTTTTTGTTTTTGCATAGCCCACGACCATTTTTGAGGTTCAGATTTAAAAAGCCAATAAGCCATTTAGTCTCCTTGTTATATGCGCTGTGTTTAATTTTATAAAAAATAGATGTTGAAAGGATTTTAGCCATAGAGGATTTATATTCTCATACTTTTGCTCCTCGCTGTCCTGTACCAATTAAAGGAGTTGCTTTTTCGTCTAACGGCCAGCGTGAGCGAGGAGCAATATCAAGAGAGCTTGTTTGCCCCTGTTCTATACGTTTTGCACCGGCAAAAGCAATCATTGCAGCATTGTCTGTGCACAAAGAAGGAGGGGGAGCAATAAATTCAAAACCATGTTGAAAAGCTAGCTCTTGCAAACTTAAACGAATGGCTTGATTGGCTGATACTCCGCCTGCGACAACCAAAGCAGGGGGGCGACATTTTTTCTGATGAGAAAGGGGGTAGTTGTGGGTAAAATATTGCAAAGCTAAACTAACACGATCTTGCAATGTATCAATGACTGCTGCTTGAAAACTTGCGGCGATGTCAGCAATATCGCGTTGTGTTAAAGGAGCCATTGTTGTTGCGGCTTTCCGAACAGCAGTTTTAAGGCCGGAAAAAGAAAAATCCAACCGTTTTTCACCTTTTAAAGGTCGTGGGAGAGAGATACGATTTTTATCTCCTAATAAAGCAGCTTTTTCAAGAGCTGGACCACCAGGGTAAGGAAGACCTAAAAGAGTTGCAGTTTTATCAAAGGCTTCTCCCAAGGCGTCATCAATGGTTGTACCTAAGCGTTGATAATTTCCTATCCCGTGAACAAGAATGATTTGTGTATGACCACCTGAGACTAGGAGCAATAAATAGGGGAAATTTATATCATGAGTCATGAGCGCTGTTAAAGCATGCCCTTCTAGATGATTGACAGCAATAAAAGGTTTTCCGGTAGCAAGAGCTAATGCTTTTGCACTCATGAGTCCTACTAAAAGCCCCCCAATCAGACCAGGGCCACTTGTGGCTGCAATAGCATCAATATCTTTCAACTTTATATGAGCTTGTGTAAGCGCTTTAAGAATCAAGCTATCAAGAATTTCGACATGAGCACGTGCAGCAATTTCAGGGACAACGCCACCATAAGGTGCGTGATCTTCAATTTGGCTCCAAACGATATTGGAAAGAATACGATTTTTTCCATTACTGTTGTACTCAATAATAGCAGCAGCAGTTTCATCACAACTTGTTTCTATGCCCAGCAGACGCATTGCAGGATAACCCTATGTTGAAGATTTTTGCATGTAGTGGGTATCACGGATCAAGAGGGATGCAAAGAGTTCTCTTAAAATTAAGGTATATGAGAGACAATGCATCTAGATGTGGTTTATGAGGTGTGTAGTCAGAGGTGGATATTAAAAATTCAACGAAAAAAGGCAAAATGTGTAGCATAGGATGCATTTTTAATATGTTAAGCTATGTTTGGTGATTGGTTCTTGGAAGTTTTTGTAATCAAGCAATATAACATGCAACTGTAAGAAGTTAGCAGCGTTTAAATCTAGAAAGTTTTTTGGGTACAATTAGATTTTTAACTCATTTGATGTGTTTATCCGCAAATTGATGTGTTTTTTACTTTTTTGACAATGAGTGACTGCGTCATTAGAGTTGTTGCATTTACTGTCTATAATCAACAATTTTAAGGATTTTTTAGCATCGGTTTTAATGTACTTCCAAGGCTTTTTGTATAAAACATCTAAGTGCACTCAAGGAAGGTGGGCTATTAAAATGTTTGATTTAATTGGAATATCTAGTTTGAGTTAAGAGGAGTTGAGTAAAAATACTTAAAAACGAGATGTTTAATCAATGCTTAGCTTTTTTTAAAGTTTCTTTCATTTTGTTATTTTATAATAAAATGAGCGGGAGAAAAGAGACATTTATGGTAAAATTTTCAAAACCTAAAGCAAAACCATATTATACCGGAACTAACCATAAAACATCTGTAATTGAATGTGATGTAATAGATTGTGATTTAGAGCAAGAAACACAAAACTCGGCAGAATCAATGACAAAAGAAACACAAGGCAAGCAAAAAGCAAAAGGGAAAAATGCATCTGCTATTGCTTGGCTTCATTCGTTGATTTTAGTAATTGTTGGCAGTTTTATCACTTTAAGTTTTTGGATAGGAATGCAATGGGCGGGTTTTCTTTCTCCTTTTTTAGGAAGCGAGCGTATTAAAGAAGAGCAAGCTTTACAGATTGCTGAAATTGCAAAAAGCCAAGCTGAAGAAACAACGAAACAATTGCATCATATTATCCAAGAACTTGATACATTAAAGATGGCTTTTTCTACTTTTTCATCACAAAGTGATAACTCTTTTCAAAGGGGTGGGGTATCGCAAGAAGAAAGTAAAGAGGTTTTTTCGGCTTTAGAGAAAAAGGTCAGTACTCTTGAAGAGAATATACAAAATTTAGTTGCAATCTCCCAGGGTATTCATGAAGCTTTATTAGCTGGGCAAGGCAATACAAATGATTTTGCTGCATTAAAACAACAAATAAATACTCTACGGGAAGAAATTGCTGCTAGAAGTAATATGAAAGAAGGGATAGACCCTGCATTTTTAATGGCGATTAATGCCTTAAAAAACGCCGTCGATCGGGGTAAACCTTATGCCAATGAATTGGAAATAATACAGCGTTTTTCACCTTCAGTTTCTGGGCTTGATCTTTTGCAAGAAACGGCAAATACAGGTCTTCCAAGCTCTGCTAAGCTTGCAGCTGATTTTTCTAGTATTGCAGATATAGTTGTTGGGCAACAAAATACTGTTGCACCAGATGCTGGTTTTTTTGCACGGATTTGGGCCTGGATAAAAAGTGTATTTGTTTTACGACCAGTTGGAAATGTGGACGGTGTGACAGTAGGTGCGATTGTAGCGCGGATGGAAATGGCCATTCAAGTTGGAGATTACGAAAATGCTTTAGTAGAGTGGCGAACATTACCCCAAAGTGCTCAGGATATTTCAGTAGATTTTATGCAGCAGTTAAAGCGGCATTTAGCTATTCAACGTGTTTTTCAGCAATTACTGATTTTTGCGCAGCAAGGATCTTCTAAGGCTATAAAAATGTAAATGGAGCCAAGAATGATACGCGTTTTTATTTATATTTTTGTTGTTTGTATTCTTGGTGCAGCTTTTGGGTGGGGTGTTAGTCATAATAGTGTTGTGACCATAACATTTATGCAAACGCGATTATCTATTTCATTATTAGCTTTTTTAAGTGCGTTTATTATATTTTTGGGAATTTTATGGGGGCTTTTGTACATTTTTTGTTTTGCAGCTGGGGCTTTTTACAATTACTTTTATACACGCCGTCAAAGATACGGTCGTGAAGCTCTTTCACAGGGTCTTCTTGCAGCTTTTGTTGGTGATCATCTAACAGCGCAGAAAATGGGAACACGGGCGTTAAAATATCTTGAAGAAAATCATGAGCCGTTGATAAAACTTTTACAAGCTCAAACTCTAGTTTTACAAAAAGATTCTATTCGTGCTATTCATCTTTATGAGGAGATGAGACAAAAGAAATCAACAAAACTTGCTGGGCTTTATGGTTTATTTCGTGAGGCTATGAATACGAAAACTTATGAAGCAGCACAACACTACGCACAAGAGGCGTTTACTTTATCACCATCACTTGTGTGGGCTCACAAAGCTGTGCTTGATCGATTAAGTGCTGAGGGGCAATGGGACGAAGCACTTGATGTTTTTGAAAAAACCCAAAAAACTTTACCACGCTCTGCCCGTTTGACTGCAGAACGCAATCATATACATGCTCTGTTATTGAGTGGTAAGGCACTTCATGTCTTTAAGGTCCATCCTGTAAAAGCACGTACCGCCATTTTAAAAGCACATAAGTTGGTACCTGATTTTGGACCGATAACAGTTATAACGGCTGGTATTCTTTATAAATTAAATGAAACCCGGAAAGCTGATAAAATAATCATTGAAGCTTGGAAGAAAGATCCTCATCCTGATTTTGGTGCACTTTATCTTGGGAGAGAAAAGAGGGCTGTTGGACGTTTGAAAAAAGCTAAAAAACTGGCTTCTTATAATAAAAACACTTTTGAATCAGCTTTTCTTATTGCTAAAGCTGCTCTAGATGCAGGTGAGTTGACATTAGCAAGAGAACAAGCACAAAAAGCACTAAATTATCATCCTCGTGAAAGTGTGTATTTATTACTAGCAGATATTGAAGAGGTGCAAGGAAATGATCAGCGGTTAGTCCATAAGTGGCTTTCTTTAGCACGCAATGCAGAACGTGATCCGACGTGGATTTGTGATAATACTCTTTTTTCTTCTTGGTCAGCGGTTTCTCCAATAAGTGGACGATTGGGTTGTTTTGAATGGAAAGCACCTCCTCGTCGGTTTCCTTTAACATTAGAAGCTGATGACATTGTACTCAAAAAGGAAGACAAACAAAATATTGCTGAAATAGCTTTTAAGGATAATCTTTTAGATGAATGTCTGTCTAAAGAAAGTGATAATTCCTTTAAGGTTTACACAGGCAGGCAGGATGAAGAAATACTCAATCAGATCCATTTAGATGTTAATGACTCAAATATTAAAACAACGGAAAAAAAGATTTCTACATCAAAAAAGAAATTTCAATTATTTTAAAGAGAAAAGTTTAAAGTAAACTTTGTTGACAAAAATCATTTGTTTATGCTTTAGAAGCGCGCAGTTAAACTATATTGCTGCAATAATAACTAAAAAGAAATTTTTGGCAAAAATGTATTTTGGTAAAAAACAGAAAAATAAAAAGCCGAGAATTGCAGTGGTTTTACATCGTCAATCTTCATGCACTGGTCGCTTGGGACAATTTCTGCAACAAAATGGTTTTATTCTTGATACTTATTGCCCTGTTGCGGGACAAAAGCTTCCCGATACATTGGAACATTACGCAGGTGTTGTCATTTTAGGTGGTCCTATGAGTGTCAACGACAAGCAAGCATATATTCGTGAAGAAATTAATTGGATTTCTTTGTCTATGAAAGAGGATAAACCTTTTTTAGGCATTTGTCTTGGAGCGCAAATGTTAGCGCAAAATCTTGGTGGGCGCATTTGTGCGAGAGGTGACAAAGTTGTTGAAGTTGGTTGGTATCCACTAGAAGCAACGCCCCAAGGTAGAGCGATTATGGATTGGCCTGAAATGGTTTATCATTTTCATGATGAAGGTATTTATGATTTACCTAGAGAGGCAGTTCTTTTAGCAAGTGGTCAAACATACCCTGTACAAGCTTTTCGTTATGGAAATAATGCGTGGGGTTTGCAATTTCATGCCGAATTGACACAAGCTATGATGCAGCATTGGGTGGTACGTTCAGCTATGAAATTGACTAAAAAAGGTGCTCAGCCTGCTTATGCACATTTGCAAGGTCGCTTAATGTATGACAAAGCTTTACGCCAGTGGTTTAAAAATGCATTGCAGAAAATTTTTGGTGTTCCTGCTATTTAGATAATAAAGATTATTTTTGAAAATGATTTTTAAAAGGGACAATTTCGTTTTGTTGGTATTCTATCAATGGACATTAAAGTAAGAAGTTTTTTGATACTACTGTGATACGTTTGGCTCTTCAAAACAGGTCTTCATGAGGAAAGGTAAGGGAGAGAGGCTTATAGTTGAAAGGCTTGGAATTGCTATCATTTCATTATTTTTAAAGATCAAGGGTTTAAGGAAATATCTGTATGCAAGACAACCGAGGAAAATTTTAAAATTCAGATATTTTTGGGGTAATGCTGATAACAAGATTTCGGCATCTATTGGATCAAAAAATATAATAATAGTATTTTAATATTAAACGTGAGAATAATAATTTATCAAAGTATATTACTTTTGAGTTTTTTATTTTTACGATACCTTATTTGGTGGACCTTCTCAAAGCTGATAAGGCTTTATAGTGGAGTTTTAATGATGTGCCTCATATCTTAAAGAAGATATGGCAATAGATCATAAAGTTGATTAGAAACAGTGTTTATACGCAAGAAATGTTTTTTAAGTACAGCCAATTGATTTTCATGCAGAGTGGACGTATCTGGTGTAAATAGCTTTTTTCTTTTGACAATTAAGGATATTTGACAGCAAAATTTAAATTTCTGTTTTTTTGCATGCAAAATCCTTTTCCACTATGCAGTGTTTGCTTTCTTGTGCATAGTGCGTTCTTTAAGCTTTTTTTAGTTGATAGTTCAAAAATGAAAGCAGCCAGCTTATTGTCATTGTTGTAAGTCACGTGAGGGTGAATAAAACTATGTTTTTAGCCTGGCTGCTTTGCACACCACTTTAAGTTTGGAAAGCAGTGTTTTTGAGTTGTGTAATCATATTGGCTGCAAAGGTGAAGCGAGAAATATTGAGATCATTTTCAATAAGAGCACCAATTCGGTTTGTTGCATTGCAAATTTGATTTTCTTCTGTTTTGACCCATGCTGCAAATGGATCATTTTTATCACCGTAGTTTTTTAAGATTTTTATAACAATTTGTCGCACATTTTCAGCAATATTTTCTTTAGCTTGGCTTAAGACCATACCATCATAATAATCAAGAACAGGGATTGTTCGACTGGCATCATTAATGCGGTTTATGCGAATAATTTGAGTCAATGAAAAATAGATTTTTGCAGTTTTAGTAAGGTCACTTTGGCTTTGTTTTGCAATTAAAGAAATATCACAAATCATTGGAGCAGCTTCAAGAAGAGCTAATTGTTTTGCTAAAGTATTTGGTATTCCTTCTTCGCTATATAATGCTACTTTTTCTGCAATTTTTTCATGTATGTCTTTATTGTTGGAGTGCGTAAGCTGTTTTTCAATGGCTTTACGTGCTTGTTGAATTGTTATCACAAGTTCTTCTAGTGGCACGGATAAATCGATATTGAGCAATCCCCAATTGGTTGTTTCAAAGAGCATCGAGGTAATTGCTGCATAAAATTTATTTTGAACAACACCGGGTATTTTATTGTCAAAATTATCAATTTGGTCAGAAAGCTGAGGAATTTCAAATCCATCACGAATAGCAATGAAGACACGAATAATATTTTCAACTTTTTGTCCTGTTTTATCTTGCAGGCGACTAACAAAAGTAGGTCCTCCACGATTAACAATATCATTGGCAATAAGAGTGGCAATAATATCGCGACGCAATTGGTGATTAATAATTTCGTTTTTAAAACTTTTTGAAGTTGAGTTGGAAAATAGTTTAACAAGGTTGTATCGAAATAGTGATTATCAACAATAGAATTGTTAGTGATCTCTTCTTGCAACGTTAATTTAGCATAAGCCAAAATAACAGCTAGTTCTGGGCGTGTAAGGCTTTGACCTTGGGCCATCCTTTGGCGCAAAGTTTGATCATCAGGCAAAATTTCAACCCTGCGATCGAGTAGCTTTTTCTGTTCTAAATCGTGTATAAAGCGTGCTTGGTAAGGCAGGTCAATAATGCCACGACTTTCAGCCAAAAAAAGGGCAAGAGTTTGCAAATAATTGTTGCGTAGAACTAATTGTTCAACTTGTGGTGTCATTTGTTTTAAAAGCGTATCGCGTGCTTTACGCGTAAGTATTTGGGCACGCATTGCTGATGCAAGAACAATTTTGATGTTAACTTCAAGATCAGAACAATTGACTCCTGCGGAATTATCAATGGCATCAGTATTACACCGCCCACCATTTAATACATATTCAATACGACCACGTTGGGTAAGGCCAAGATTGGCTCCCTCACCAATGACTTTGGCACGTATTTGTTCGCCGGTAATGCGAAGTGCGTCATTAGCACGGTCCCCCACTTGAGCATCGGTTTCTGTTGTTGCACGTATGTAAGTACCGATGCCACCAAACCATAAAAGATCAACAGGAGCTTTTAAAATGGCTGAAATAATTTCAAAGGGTGTTCCTGTTTGTTTTTCAAAACCAATGGCTTGCGCAGCTTCAGGAGAAAGAGTAATGGTTTTTGCTGCTCGTGAAAAAATACCACCACCTTTTGACAATTTCGCCTTGTCATAATCTTGCCAACTTGAGCGGGGGAGTTGAAATAGACGTATACGTTCTGCATAGCTTTCAGCTATATTGGGTTGTGGATCAATGAAAATATCGCGGTGATCGAAAGCAGCGATAAGCTTTGTTTGTTTGGATAGTAACATTCCATTACCAAAGACATCTCCCGACATATCGCCAACGCCGACACAACTAAAGGGGGTTGTTTGAATATCATGATCAAATAATTCCCGAAAGTGTCTTTTGACAGCTTCCCACGCACCTTTAGCCGTGATTCCAATGGCTTTGTGGTCATAACCTGCTGATCCTCCCGAAGCAAAGGCATCATCAAGCCAAAAGTTACCTGCTTGACTGATTGCGTTTGCAGTATCAGAAAAAGTTGCTGTGCCTTTGTCTGCAGCAACAACAAAATAAGGATCATCACCATCATGGCGAATCACATTATTGGGGGCACTTATTTTGCCATTGACGAGATTATCAGTAATGGACAGCAAAGCTGTAATATAGTCAATATAAGCTTGTCTGGCTGCTTCTGCTACCACAGCGCGGTCGTTGGTTTGGGGAAGGTGGTGGGGATAAAAGCCACCTTTTGCACCAACAGGGACAATAACTGCATTTTTAACCTGTTGGGCTTTGACTAAATCTAACACTTCAGTGCGGTAATCTAATGCGCGGTCAGACCAACGAATACCGCCACGGGCAATAGGGCCAAAGCGCAAATGGACTCCTTCCACTTCTGGTCCGTAAACAAAAATTTCTCGATAAGGGCGTGGTTCAGGTAAGCCTTCAATTTGGCGTGGATCTAGCTTGGTTGCTAAAATACGCCGCGGGTTACCATTTGGAAGAGGAATAAAAGCATTGGTTCGTAAGCTTGCAGCGATAAGATTGCGATAGCGGCGTAAAATGAGGTCGTCATCCAAATTGGGAACCATCTGCAATTTTTCTTCGATACGCTGTTGAATGATCTGTTCGTTGTTTTGGCGTTCTTTCTCTTGGTGGCTTGGATGAAATTTTAAATGAAACAAAGCGTAAAGATCTTTGGTAATATCGGGGTAAGCATTTAAGGTTTGAGCGACACGTTTTTGTGAATAGGGAATGCCAGCTTGTTGGAGATAGCGTCCATAATGGCGCAAAATAACAATTTCACGCCAATCAAGTTGGGCAGTTTGTGTTAAGGCGTTAAAAGCATCATCATCGGCATTTTTAGCCCAAATGGCTTCGAAGGTTTCAGCGTGTTTTTGACCATTTTCATTAAGATCGATACAGGTTTGGAAAGCACTTTCCAGTTGCATATCATGAAGATACACATATTTTCCATGCCCATCTGGTAATTCAAGTGTTTGTTCTGCAATAACACGAAAGCCCATATTTTCAAGAAGTGGTACGCGTATAGATAGGGCAAGTGCTTCGTGGCGATGAAAGAGTCTGAGAGAAATATTGTGTTTTTCTTTATGATGGGTGTGATAAAAAATGACAAAAAGAGGCTTTTCATCATTAAGACTTAAAATATGATCTGCGTCTGCAATGGCATCTTCAGCTGAAAATAAGTCACGATAGCTGTTTGGGAATTGGCTTGCTAGAAGCGTTTGTTGTTCTGTTGCTTTATGGGCAAGGGCTACAGCTTGGACATTATCTTCCCAGTTTCTTGTTATTGAGCGAACATGTTGTTCAAGTGTGGTGCGTTCAATAACGGGAGCACTGTGGTTTCCTTTGCGGTGAATAATATAATGAATACGAATGAGTGTGCTTTCTAGGAAGAGCGGATAAGATTCAAAAAAATCACCTTCATAAGTTTCGACAAAATATGCACCAATTTTTTCAGGAATATTACTGCTGTATTGATCGCGTGGGACATAGACAAGTATGGAAACAAAGCGCCCAAAAGAATCAGTATGTGCAAGTACACGCAAACGTGGACGTTCATCTAATTGCAAAATAAGTTCAGCATTTTCTGTTAGTGTATCAACATCAGAGCGAAACATTTCATCTCTTGGATAAGTTTCTAAAACATTGATAAGTGCTTTTCCAGAATAGTCAGCCTGATTGTATCCAAGGCGTTGAATGATAGTTTGTGCTTTTTCTTTTAAGAAAGGAATTTGCAAAACAGAACGGGTATAAGCAGAGGATGTAAACAGCCCTACAATGCGTAATTCTCCACATACACGCTCTTCTTTGTCAAAAATTTTAATTCCAATATAATCTAACCAAATGGGACGGTGGATTTTTGAGCGGCTATTAGCTTTTGTCACAATAAGAAGGTCATTGTTTTCCATAAAGGATAAGACTTCTTGGGGGCGTTCTTCTACATGTGTATTGCCAATAATGCGAATGGAAGCATCTGTGAGAATGCCCAATTCAATATTACCGGTTTTCAAACTGTTTTGGGGCTCTTTGTTTTTAATGAAGTCATAAGTGCGCATTCCAAGGAAAATAAAATTATTATCTGTGAGCCAGTTGAGAAACTCAATGGTTTTCTCACCTTCTTTTTGGTAATTTTGCGGGAGGTTTGTTTGATAGGCATAGATGTGCTTTTTAAGTTCCTCCAGCATAGGTTTCCAGTCTTGCACAGCGGCATTGACTTGTTCAAGGACTAAGGTGAGTTCATCTTTGAGTGTTTTGGTCTTTTGTTTGCTTAATGCTTCAATATGAATTTGTATAAGGCTAATGCGTTGTCCAGAAGGGCAATCAAGAACAGGATGTGCAATTAGATAAATGTGGTTTGCTTGTTGATTAAAGACATTTAAGACAGAATCAAGCAGGAAAGGTTTGTTATCATTAACAAGTGTGATAGCAGTTATGGATTTTCCACTACGCGTCAGTTCTTTTTGTTCAAAGCAAATGGTGCTTTTTCCTGCTTGATGTAAGCTGAGTGCTTCAGCAGCAATAGCTGTAGCTTTTTCGAGTTCATCTTTTTTATAACAAGCAATATCTTCTTTATCGGTATGGGCAAAAAGGATTTTTGCTAATTGCTTTTGATTGTTCTTGATATCTAATGCTTTTTGTTTTGACATAGTTATATTCCCCTTTTTGCTCTTGGTGACCTTTTCTCCTCACAAGAGCAGGTCGTTTATGTCATCTTTATACTGTACCATTTTATTTTTGAATAAATAGTTATTTATTCAGATAATTATAAAATTTTTTTGCAGTTTAGAATGATGCTGTAAATTTTGGATAAACAATTGGTATAAGTGGAAGAATATTTTTATTGATATTTTTTCTATGAAAAAGTAGCATATCTCAAAAATATATATTAACAATAAATATAAAGATGACAGATCTCCCAGAAAGACTTTTAAATGGTTATCGGTCTTTTATGACCAGTCATTTTTCACAGCAAGCGGCGCGTTATCGGCAATTGGCAGAAGAAGGGCAGAGACCTGAGATTTTGATGATTGCGTGTTGTGATTCACGTGCGGCGCCAGAAACAATTTTTGATGCCAGCCCTGGTGAAATTTTTGTTGTGCGCAATGTGGCAAATTTTGTTCCACCTTTTTCTCCTGGTGATCAATATGATGCAACAGCAGCAGCAATTGAGTTTGCGGTACAGTCGCTGAAAGTTAAGCATGTTGTTGTTTTAGGTCATGGGCGTTGTGGGGGAATTAATATTGTTCTTGGTGAGGTGTATAAGCCTTTGTCATCAAACAATTGTATGGGACTGTGGATGGATCTTTTGGTCTCGGTCGGAAAAAGGGCTTGCTGTCGTGAATCAATGACTGAGATAGAGCAACAGGCTGCGTTGGAGCATTTTTCTATTCGTTATTCGTTGAAGAATTTAGAGACATTTCCATGGTTGAAAGAACGTAAAGATCAAGGTCTTTTGACAGTTCATGGCGCTTGGTTTGATATTTCAAACGGTGAATTATGGAGCTTAGAACAAGAAACGGAGCGTTTTGTACGCGTTGAGGAAAAATTGCTCACCCGGTCATAAATATCTTTTAGTCTTGCGTAATCTTTGCGTGCAAAGATGTGGTGTATGATCAATCTTGACAAAGAGTAGTTTTTGTTGTTTGAAGAAACAAGCATTCAGTAATAAGAATTAACTTGGAGCCACCGACTGGGACCCCACTTATTTAAGGGTATAAAAAGATCCCAGAGGTCAACATCCGATAACGCGTTGCGTCCTCGGATGCCATTTTGATTTGTTTATTATGTGGTTGATGAGGTAGATGATGTTTGAATCCTTACAGGAACGTCTTGGTTCCATTCTGTCCAATTTGACAGGGCGTGGGGCTTTGTCGGATCAGGATGTTGCAACAGCGCTGCGTGAGATTCGTCGTGCTTTGTTAGAAGCTGATGTTGCACTGGATGTGGTGCGTTCTTTTACTGATAGGGTTCGTGAAAAAGCTGTTGGCTCTGCTATTGTTAAATCTATTAAGCCCGGCCAAATGGTTGTTAAAATTGTTCACGATGAACTTGTGAGCATGTTGGGTAATGAGGCTGTCCTCAGTGATCTAAATGCACCAACACCGGTTGTTATCATGTTGATTGGTTTACAAGGTTCGGGAAAAACAACTACGACAGCAAAGCTTGCAAAGCGTTTAACCGACAAACACAATAAAAAAGTTTTGATGGCGTCGTTAGATACGCGCCGCCCCGCAGCACAAGAACAGCTTCGTCAGTTAGGAGAGCAGGCACAGCTTGCAAGCTTACCCATTATTTCTGGTCAATCTGCTGTTGATATTACTGCACGGGCAGTACAGGCAGCAAAATTAGGCGCTTATGATGTTTTGCTTCTTGATACGGCAGGACGCAATCATCTTGATGATGCTTTGATGATTGAATTGACTGAGATCAAGGCATTGTCGCTTCCTCATGAAATTATGTTGGTTGCTGATAGCCTTACCGGTCAAGATGCTATTCATCTTGCGCGTTCTTTTGATGAACGTGTAGGCCTTACAGGGATTATCTTAACACGAATGGATAGTGATGGCCGCGGTGGTGCAGCCCTTTCAATGCGTGCTGTTACAGGAAAGCCGATCAAAGCGATTGGGGTTGGTGAAAAAATAGATGCTTTGGAAGAGTTTCATCCTCGTCGTATTGCAGATCGTATCCTTGGCATGGGGGATATTGTTTCTTTAGTTGAAAAAACTGCTGAAACGATTGATCATGAAAAGGCGATGAATTTTGCTAAAAAAATGCAGGCTGGAAAGTTCGACCTTAATGATCTTGCAGAGCAGTTACAGAAAATGAAAAAACTTGGAGGTATGGGCAGCATTATGGGAATGATGCCGGGTTTGGAAAAGATGAAAGAGCAAATAGCAGCTGCAGGTCTTAATGATCATCTTTTAAACCGCCAATTGGCTATTATTTCATCAATGACATTTGCAGAGCGTGCTAATCCTGAGATTTTGAAACATAGTCGTAAACAAAGAATTGCTAAAGGGTCTGGTACAAGTGCGGCTGATATTAATAAACTTTTGAAAATGCACCGTCAAATGGCTGATATGATGAAAGCTATGGGGGGAAAAGGCAAAGGCGGTTTGATGGGAAAAATGTTAGGGGGACTTGGTTCCAAACTAGGATTTGGAGCTGGAGGTGTTCCTGGTAATATGCCTAATTTATCGGGAATTGATCCGGCCCAGTTATCGGTGTTACAAAAACAAATTAAAAATGGTAATTTAAGAGAGAAATTACCTGGTCTTCCTCAGAGTGGATCACCATTTCCCGGTCTTCCCAGTGGTCTTTCTGGGAATGGGGGGAAATTACCTCCGTTTCCTAAGAAGAAATCGTAAAGCAGAGAAAAAAGGAAGCGTGATGCAGAAGAAAATACAAGATGATTTGACGCGTTTACGAGCGTCTATTGATGATTTTGGTACGACACTAGTTCGTATTTTAGCAAAATGCTTTTGCTGTATACAAGCAGTTGGGGAGTTAAAAGCTCGTTATGCTTTACCTATAGTTTATGTGACGTGTGAGCAAAGTCAGGTTACAGGTTTGCGACAATTGGTTATGGACAATTGTCTTAACCCCAATTTTGCTGAAAGATTTTTAAATTTCACCATTAGAAGTGATTCATCATATAATTATTGCTGAAGGGCAAAGAAACAAAGAAAATGAGTTTAAATAAAAGTTAAAGTTGATCGGAGAAAAAGATGGCATTAAAAATTCGTTTGTCTCGTGGGGGCTCAAAAAAGCGTCCTTATTACCATGTTGTTGTTGCGGATGTGCGTAGTCCGCGCGATGGGCGTTTTCTTGAGCGTGTTGGTGCCTGGAACCCCATGTTGCCTAAAGATCAACAGCGCGTAAAGCTAAACGAAGAACGTATTCAATATTGGCTTGGTCAGGGCGCTCAGCCGACAGATCGTGTTTTGAGGTTTTTAGATGCTGCTGGTTTGAAAAAACGTCCAGCACGTAACAACCCACACAAAGGTGAGCCTGGTAAAAAGGCACAAGAACGTGCTGCTGCAGCAAAGCAAGCTGCTGAAGAAGCATCAGCTTCAACTGCAGAAGCAGCTGTATCAGAAGAAGCAGTCGTATTGGAAGAGGCGGCTGTATCAGAAGAAGTATGAGTGTTTTAAATCTCATCACAAGAGAAACATTGTGAAAGCTTATGTTTTAAGCAGGCAATCATTGCTTGTTTTTATCTGAAAGATGTTTGCTTGTCTTTAAAAGTGGTTTGGTTTTTGAGCCATCAATTTGAGTCTTTTAAAAATCAATAGCGCGGCCTTTGATTTCCCAGTCTCCATAGCGTGCTGGATCTTTCCCGCCGCGCCCACCATTTTCCAAAGGCATATTTTCATGGAGTACTTGTTTGCGTCTTTGTGCAGCCTCTTTGAGGGCACGTTGTGCTTCTGGGGGAAGGGGGTGCTGCTGCTTAAGGGAAGCTGGATTTTGTTTTGTTGCATTTTGTTTTGTTGCCTTGTCTTTTTGGTCCATTTTACATCTTTCTTCCATTGAAGAATCAAAAAATTCTTATCATATAGATATTATTACGCATTATCATGGAGTTTTAAAGCAATGAATATCCTACGTACAGCAATGCTTGTGGCTTTTATGACTGCACTTTTTATGGGGGTTGGTTATCTCATTGCAGGAAGCAATGGTATGGTTATTGCGCTTTTAATGGCAGGGGGCTTAAACTTTTTTTCTTATTGGAATTCAGACAAAATAGTTTTGCGTATGTATGGTGCGCGTGAAGTGGATCAGCATTTGGCACCCGTTTATTATAAAATTGTGCGTGAATTGGCGCAAAAAGCTTCTCTTCCACAGCCGAAGGTCTATATCATAGACAATGGGCAACCCAATGCTTTTGCTACAGGGCGCAATCCGCATAATGCAGCTGTTGTCGCAAGTACAGGGTTGTTAGAGCGGTTAAGTCCAGAAGAAATTGCTGGGGTTATGGCTCATGAGTTGGCGCATATTCAGCATCGTGATACATTGATTATGACTCTTAGCGCAACAATTGCAGGGGCAATTTCTATGCTGGGTAATTTTGCTTTGTTGATGGGAGGGCAGCGCAATTCTTCGGAGCATTCGCATGGTGTTGGGGTGCTTGGTGGCCTTATTGCTCTGTTTGTGGCGCCTTTTGCGGCTATGTTGGTGCAAATGGCTATTAGCCGTACGCGTGAATATGCTGCTGATCGACGTGGAGCTGAGATATGTGGTAATCCTTTATGGTTGGCTTCAGCTTTGAGTAAAATTGCAGATGGGGGACATATGGTGTATAATGAAAAGGCAGAGCATAATCCAGCAACGGCTCATATGTTTATTATTAATCCTTTAAGGGGTGAGGGAGCTGATAGCCTTTTTTCTACTCATCCAGCGACTGCAAATCGTATTGCAGCTCTTTGTAAGCAAGCCGAGGAAATGAATATATTCAAAGCCAAGAATATAGAAGAAGGTAAAAAGAGTATATTTTGTGAAAAAGGAAGTGATTTAGATTTAGAGAATGAAGATTTAAATTTTAGTGCTCAAAACAATACTCTTAATCGTCAGGAAAGGGGTACTTTTCGGCGCACAACAGATCGTCCTTCTTGGCTTCGTCATCAGAATTTTAAAAAACCTCGGTTATAATGTTTTTAAAAGGGAGGTGTAGAGGTGTTATTGTGCAAAATAAAAAAGCGGGATGTATGTCTGAAAAGAATATTCCGGGATTGGTTGTTCGCCAAGTTTGTGCTCGTCTTTTAAGTGTGGTGCTTGATAAGCATAAGTCTCTTTCTGGTTTGACGGATCATGAATATGGACATCCACATTATTTAAAGCTTTCGCATCGTGATCGCTTATTATGTCGGGCTATTTTAATAACAGCTTTACGTCATCGAGGTCAGATTACAGCTGCTTTATCACGTTTTTTAAAACGGCCTTTGCCGCTTCAAGCATTGTCACTTCAGCATCTTTTACATATCAGTGCAGCACAAATTCTTTATCTTGATATTCCTGATCATGCGGCGATTGATTTAGCGGTGCAAATAGCTAAAATTGATCCCCGTACACGCCGTTTTTCAGGATTAGTAAATGCTATTTTACGCAATTTTGCACGTGAGGCGGTGTCTTTGCGTATGCAGGAGCCAACCATTAAAGATGTTCCAGCTTGGTTTGGGCAGCTGTTGGTGTCAACATATGGAGTTGATAAGGCGCATCAGATTTTAGCAATGCAAAACAAAGCACCATCACTTGATTTGACTGTGAAATCAGACAGTGTTGGTTGGGCAAGGCAGCTTGGGGGTATTGTTTTGCCTAATGGTTCGATTCGGCTTGATGCTTTAGATGGCCCTATTGTTAATTTACCAGGATATGCGCAAGGGGCTTGGTGGGTTCAAGATTTTGCAGCAGCATTACCTGCTTGTTTATTAGGAGATATTCGTGGCAAACGAGTTGTTGATTTTTGTGCAAGTCCCGGTGGAAAAACGGCTCAATTAGCTTTGCAAGGAGCAGATGTGACAGCTGTTGAGAGTTCGGTTAATCGGTTAGAGCGTTTAAAAGAAAATATGAACCGTCTTCATTTGTCAGCCCATTATTGGGCTGGTGATATGAGAGACTTTTATTCTGAGCAGCTTTTTGATGCGGTTCTTCTTGATGCACCTTGTTCTTCTACGGGAACGATACGCCGTCATCCAGATATTTTATGGACTAAATCATCTGACGATATCATCAAATTAACGGCTTTGCAGTATGATCTGCTTTTGACGGCAATTGCTTTTGTAAAAAAGGGTGGACGCATTATTTTTTCTAATTGTTCATTGGCAAGACAAGAGGGGGAGGATCTTATTGAAAAGATTTTGTCTACGCGTGATGATATTGTTTTAGAACCCATTTTAGCAGAGGAAATGGGTTCTATGAAGCATTTGCTATCTGCTGATGGTACTTTGCGCACAACGCCTGCTGATTGTTGCTATGGTAATTGTGATATTAAAGACCCACTGTTATTTGGAATGGATGGTTTTTTTGCAGCACGTTTACGCAAGGTGGCTTAATTAACGTTTCATTTACATAAATCGCCGACATTCACTGTGTTGATAAAGAATGACTGGAGAGATAAGCGTGGCGATTGCGGCGGGAAGTCATCAGGTAAAGACATCGGTTTTTGTGTATAAGATCCTACAATCTCTAAGACGTTTATGGATGGGGCCTTTATTTCGTTGGCGATTTTTGGGTTTTCACCCGCAGAAAATTTTAGCACATCCCATTGATTTACACTTAGCTGATTCAAAGGTAGCACATGAATTTTACCATGGCCGGTTTGCTTTTGCTGGTCGGGTCGTTCATTGTGGCTCTCTGTCGCCTTTTACAGTAGTTTCACCAACGCCAGAATGGGAAACAGCCCTTCATGATTTTCATTGGTTACGGCATATGATGGCAGCACGCAATCCATTGGCTATAGCACATGCGCGTTCTTTATTAGAAGATTGGCTTAATCACAGTGGTAGGAAAATAAAAGGGCTACCTTGGAGTGGGGGGGTTGTTGCGCGACGTTTAATTGCATGGATTTGTCATTCGCAAATATTGTTAGAGGGTGCAAGTGAACAGTTTAAAAAGCGTTTTTTACATTCGCTTGGTTTTCAATTTCGTTATTTGCGTATATCGATTCGCAGTATGGAAGAAAATGATCAGCGCTTACAAGCGGTGATCGCTTTGATATTTGCTTCTTTGGCTTTGCCTGTTTGTACTGCAACAAAGAAAAAAATGCAAACTTATCTTATCCGTGAGCTTTCTCGTCAAATTCTTATTGATGGGGGGCATATTTCACGCAGTCCTGCTATTTTGCTCAGTTTACTGTTGGATTTATTATCTTTGCGTGATTTTTACAAGCATAGCAATGAAGTACTGCCACGTATTTTAATTGATTCAGTTGAGCGTATGTTGCCAGCTTTGCGGTTTTTTATCCATGAGGATCAAACACTTGCACATTTTAATGGGGTTGGTCCTGTTATGTCGCAGAACCTATCAGCTATTTTAGATTTTGATGAAACAGGGGGAAATCCTTTTAGTCATGCGCGTTATTCTGGTTTTCAGCGTTTACAGGCCAATCAAACAACTGTACTTGCAGATACGGGAAAATTTCCACCACATTTTGCTTCAGAACATGCTTGTTCGGGATGCCTGTCATTTGAGATGTCTTCTCAAGGAAACCGTTTTATTATCAATGCGGGTATTGCTTCTTATGGGGGTGAAGAGTATCGGCATTTCGGGCGTATCACAGCGGCACATTCAACGGCAACAGTCAATGATTGTTCGGTGGGTGTCTTTCGCAAAAAAAAGGGCCAAAATACTTCCCTGTTACTTGAAGGACCGACGGATGTTAAAATACAACGTATAGAAGATGCAGAAAGGATTGGTTTTATTGCATGCCATGATGGGTATGTGCGGTCCTTTAATCTTATTCATGAGCGCGGTCTTATTTTAACGACAAACGGAGCGATTATTGAAGGATTTGATCGCTTTTTCACGCCGCACACTGCTCGCTCAAATGGACGTAAGGCTGATTGCAATGAGTCTAATTGTGTCGCAGTTCGGTTTCATCTTCACCCCAAAGTGGAGGTCATCCATAATGGAGACAGTGTGCATTTGGCTGTGGAAGGTAAAAGGATGTGGCATTTTATGTCGTCTGATGCGGATATTTATTTAGAAGATTCGATTGATTTTGCTGAATTAGCAGGTCCGCAACGCACGCAACAAATTGTTTTATATTTCCGCCCTGCATTGACGGAAAAAGTTCATTGGCGCTTTGTCCGCCTTGAATCAGAGTAGGAGTATCCTACTAGTAGTGGAATGAAGATGGTTTTATTATTTGTGAATAAAAAGATTTAAGCGTTATATTATTCCAGTTTTTTGGGAGGAAATATATATTCTATAATAACATATTATAAATTTGCTTGAATTTTAATCCTTTTATTTTTAGAATCTTCATTATGGCCGCTATTTCAAAAAACTATTCTGTGCCTGATTTTCATCAGGTCCGTCGTACTCTTCTTTCTGTTTCTGATAAAGCTGGTTTGGTGGAGTTTGCACAGGCACTTCACGCTTATGGGATTGAGTTGATTTCAACGGGGGGAACATCCAAAGCGTTAAAGGATGCCGGTTTACCGGTAAAAGATGTTGCTGAAGTGACAGGATTTCCGGAAATTATGGATGGGCGTGTTAAAACACTTCATCCATTGATTCATGGTGCTTTATTGGGTGTGAGAGAAGATCCAGACCATGCAGCTGCTATGAAAGAACATGGTATTTGTGGAATTGATCTTGTTGTGGTTAATTTATATCCTTTTGAAGAAACAATTCAATCTGGAACAGATTCGCAAACGATTCTTGAAAATATTGACATTGGTGGTCCAGCGATGATTCGCGCGGCGGCTAAGAACCACGCTTATACTGGTGTTGTAACAGCAGTTTGTGATTATAATTTGGTTTTGGATGAATTAAAGAAACATAATGGGTGTTTAAGCTTTTTATTGCGTCGTCAATTGGCAGCACGTGCTTATGAGCACACAGCTTCCTATGATGCAGTAATAGCGGCTTGGTTTGCACAAGATTTAAAAATTGAAATGCCATCTTGGCAGAGTTTTTCCGGTCATCTTGATAGTGTGATGCGTTATGGGGAAAATCCGCATCAACGAGCAGCATTTTACCGCACTCGTGATAAACGTTTTGGGGTTGCAACCGCAACACTTTTACAAGGCAAAGAGCTTTCTTATAATAATATGAATGATGCAGATGCAGCATTTGAACTTGTGGCAGAATTTAATCCTTGCAGAACTGCTGCTGTTGCTATTATTAAACATGCCAATCCTTGTGGGGTTGCAGAAGGGCAGAGTTTAAAAGAAGCTTATTTAAATGCTTTAAGATGTGATAATATATCAGCGTTTGGAGGGATTGTTGCTTTAAATCGCCCCTTAGATGAAGAGTGTGCAAAAGAGATTGTTAAACTTTTTACGGAAGTGATTATTGCTCCTGATGCGACAATGGAGGCACGTGAAATTATTGCACAGAAAAAAAATCTCCGCTTATTGATAACGGGTGGTGTGCCTAATCCACGTTCTGAAGGGTTGGTTTTTAAAACACTTGCAGGGGGGGTTTTAGTGCAGTCACGTGATAATGCGGTAGTTGAGGATTTGAAACTCCAGGTGGTAACGAAACGGGCACCCAGCCAAGATGAGATGCGTGATCTTCAGTTTGCGTTTCGTGTTGTTAAACATGTCAAGTCAAACGCTATTGTTTATGCAAAAAACAGTGCAACAGTGGGTATTGGTGCTGGTCAAATGAGCCGTCTTGATTCAGCTAAAATTGCAGTTCATAAAGCTGAAGAAAACGCAAAAGGAATGGGTTTAACAGAACCTTTAACCAAGGGGTCTGTTGTTGCATCAGATGCGTTTTTCCCCTTTGCTGATGGTTTATTATCAGCTGCTGAAGCTGGTGTAACTGCGGTTATTCAACCAGGCGGGTCAATGCGCGATAAGGAAGTTATTGCAGCGGCTGATGCACACGATTTGGCGATGGTTTTTACAGGTGTGCGCCATTTTCGCCATTAAAATGTATGGTTTTTTATTTGTCAGCCGAATGAGAGAAATTTGGCAACATGCTCCTATGCCATAAATGCACGCCAGTTATGTGATTATAGCACAACTTATTTGTGAAATTTGCTCTATCTTATGAGTTTCAAGGGTTTAACGTAAGATTTGGGTAAAAACATGAATATTCTGCAGTCTTTTGGTTCTTGGTGCCGTTATCGTCGGACAGTTAAGGCATTAAATAATCTTTCAACATATGAACTTAATGATCTTGGTATTAATCGGGGTGATATTCATTCAATTGCGTGGCGTTTTTCGCGCAAATCTCTTTAATATTTGTCTTTGATAAGCACTTGCACTTGACCACTTGGGTGTGAAATTAAGGGGGGTGTTTTGATGAGGGGTTTGTATTTTCCTCTATTGTAGAAATAGGGGAAGAGAGCGAAAAAGAGGGTGTTTTCGTATCAACTTTGCAAGTTTATGAGGGGTGTTTCATTGAAAAAATAAATAAAGTCTGTAAAATTTTCAGCGCAATATTTGATGATATTTTAAGTGATGTATGCCCTTCTTAAAAGGAGGGCTGTTTTAGTATTTATTCATGAAATGGTAATATTTGAAGGTGTGTCTTTTTTAGTTATTATATTTTGAAAGTAGAAAAAAAGATGCACCCAAAACGCCAGCTGCTAAAATGAACCATGTTAGAGCATAGCTCAGGTGATTATTGTTAAAATGCACAACCGTTAGACCGACAATGGGAAGATTTCCTTGTGTAGTTATTTTTTGTGTGACGTCAATAAAATAAGGGGCCACATTGGAGAGCTCTAATTTTTGGGCCATGGCGGGGAGTTGGCGTGTATACCAAAGATTTTGACCAGGGTTATTTTTGCGTGGAAATATTCCGTCTCCCTCGCTCATACGTAAAAGACCAGTGACTGTAGTTTGCTCTATGTTCGTGGAAGAATGGGGATAAGGCGGGGAATTTTCTTGCTCAAAGTGGTGACGTGCATCCATAGGAATAAAACCACGATTTACAAAGGTCAAAGTATTATCGGCTGTTTGTAAAGGGGTCAAAACCCAATAGCCCGTGGTCTCTTGAGTGAGGGCTGTTATAAGAATATTTTTGTCTGTTAAGAGATTTCCGGTAAGTGTGACAGGGCGATATTCATCTTTATCAAAAGTAACGTGCTCCCATTGATCTTGGGGTGGTGCTTTGATGGGGGATAAGTGGATGCGCTGATTAACACTGGCGATGAGATTCGTTTTCCAGTTTAGTCGCTGTACTTGCCAGATGCCTAGTGCACTGAAGAGCAAAAAGAAGCCTATACATAAAATGCCAAGCAAGATAGAAAAAAAACTTATATTTTTCTGGGATTTTGTCGGAGATTGATTCATCTTGATCATTATTAATGCTCTTTAACATGTTCAACATTTAAAGAAAATATTTTATGCATTTTTTACAAAAGTTAAGTAATATATTTGTCAAAAAAGGCAGCAATATAAGGCAGTAATATTTGGTAATCGAGCGAAAAAAATATACCTGATATTGGTGATGGAACTGCAAAATTGACAAAATAAGTATCAATAAGCACCAATGAGTATCAAAATACTTGACCTTTTAGTGTTAACATCTTATAAACCCGACATTTCCAATGATGCTTGTTCAAGGCTGAGTTTGGTGCGCTTGGCGCCCGTTTTGTATCGCTGGATTTGGAATTTAAAAGTTTCTTAAAGTTTAAAGGTGAAGTCTATGTCTCGTACCTGCGAATTAACAGGAAAAGCAGTCCAGTATGGGAATAATGTGAGTCATGCCAATAATAAAACGCGTCGTCGTTTTTTGCCAAATCTTTGCAATGTGACATTAATTTCGGAAGTGCTTCAGCAAAGTTACCGTTTGCGTATTTCAGCGTATGCTTTACGTTCAGTTGAGCATCGTGGTGGTCTTGATTGCTTTTTGGTGAAAGCTGATGATAAAGAATTGTCGCAACGTGCGCGTTTATTAAAGCGCCAGATCATGAAGAAAAAGGCTGAACAAGCAGCTTGATTGATTTTGGTTCAAAGCTGAATTAAATATTTGTTCTTGTTTTTTAAGGGTAAGTTTTAAGTCTTTGGTTGTTTAGCCACACTGTTGATTAATTCGAGTTTATACCTCAGGTTACAAGGAATGTTTTCAGCCTGTAAATCTTTAGCAGAGCAAAGAAAAAAGCATATTGTTTTTGCAAGTTTTGCAATGTGTTTGGCGGTGACTGCTTCCAATATTTTGGTTCAATATCCTATCTATTGGTTTGATTTGAATGAGATCTTGACCTATGGGGCTTTTACCTATCCAATTGCTTTTCTGATTAATGATTTAACGAATCGTTTTTATGGTCCATCTGCAGCGCGGCGTGTGGTGTATACTGGGTTTATAACGGCTTTTTTTGTTTCTTGGGTATTAGTTATGCCACGGCTTGCAATTGCTTCTAGTATGGCGTTTTTATTTGCGCAATTACTGGATATTTTTGTTTTTACACCTTTGCGACGTAAGACATGGTGGAAGGCACCTTTAGCAGCAGCATTGGCTGGCTCAGCTTTGGATACAGTATTATTTTTTGCTATTGCTTTTTCTAGTCATTTTAGCTTTGTTGATCATATGACAGGTTATGTTGATGGTTCTATCGTGGATAACACAATGTTTTTTGGGTTTGACGTTCCAGTTTGGTTCTCACTTGCTTGTGGTGATTTTATGGTCAAAATAGTGATGAGTTTGGTTATGCTTGTGCCTTATGGTACAATTTTGAGAAGTTTTAGGGCTTCACTTTTATCAGAGCAGTAAAAAAAGCTTCTCTTTAGTTTTTTAAAATTTATCGTTAATTTATAAAAATGGTAAAGTTTTTAGTGTACTTGCTAAAATAAGAGCATTTGAAATGCATACTTATTGAGATGTTTGGTGCATGTAAATCATTTATCGTGGTTATTATTTTTTTAAAACGATGTTTATCTTTTGAAAATATTATGTGAGCGGCTAAGTTTTTTGGGGTCAAAGAGTGTTGCTAATTGTTTTGTCATGGCATCTGCTAGTTCCTCAGCGTTGACGATTGTCACGGCGCGTTGGTAATAACGTGTGACATCATGACCAATGCCAATGGCAATTAATTCTATAGGTGAATGTGTTTGGATTTCTTGAATGACAGCGTGCAAATGCTTTTCAAGATAAGAACTAGGATTAACAGAAAGTGTTGAATCGTCAATTGGTGCACCATCAGAAATGACCATGAGGATACGGCGAGATTCGTGTCGTAATAGAAGGCGTTGATGCGCCCAAATGAGTGCTTCACCATCGATATTTTCTTTGAGCAATCCTTCTTGCATCATTAGGCCTAAATTACGTCGAGCACGATGCCATGGTGTATCGGCGCTTTTGTAGATGATATGGAGCAAGTCATTCAAACGTCCTGGATTATCAGGTTTATTTTGGTTGTTCCATTCTTCTCGGGCTTGACCACCTTTCCAAGCTTTAGTGGTGAAACCTAAAATTTCAACTTTGACTTTGCAGCGTTCAAGTGTTTGCGCTAAAATGTCAGCACAACTTGCTGCAACAGTAATTGGTCGTCCTCGCATTGATCCTGAATTATCAATGAGCAATGAAACGACTGTATTACGAAAGTGTGTATCGTGTTCTCTTTTAAAAGAAAGCGATTGCATTGGGTCGATAATGAGACGTGCAAGTCGTGCTGTATCAAGGTGTCCTTCTTCAAGATCAAAATGCCAAGAACGATTTTGTTGAGCCATAAGACGGCGTTGCAGACGGTTTGCTAAGCGTCCGACAATGTTTTGGAGATGATTTAATTGTTTATCAAGACAGTGACGTAAGTGATCTAATTCGCTTTCCGAACAAAAATGAGTCGCTTCTAAAATTTCATCAAATTGACGCGTGAAAACTTTGTAATCGGCAAGTTTTTCCATTGGCTGGCAAGTATTGGAAGAATATTTGAATTTTCTTTGTTCTTTCTGCCAAGTATTCTCTTGCTTTTTTTGGGATGTATCATCATCGCTTAATTGAGTAGTTTGTGTTTTCTCTTTATCATATCTATCATTATTTTGGTCAGTTGTTTTTTGTTCTTTATTTTGAGAATATTTTGCGCTTTCGCTTTCTTTTTTATCTTGATTTTTTATTTCAAGATCATTGTCTGGTTTTTTATTGTGTGCTCCCTTAGAGTTTTCTGTTAATTGGTTGGCAATTTTCAATGTAATAAGCATTTGATGAGCAATATGTGCAAAAGCTTTTTGGTTATAAATATGATATGTAAGCTCATGCAGTTCTATTGCAGCTTTTTGTTCAATTGATTGACGCCATAATTCCAATATGGGTTCAGCTTCTTGTGGGGGGGGCGTTTTGTTATTTTTTCACGCAGTAAAAGTACAAGTGCATCTTCTAGGGGAGCTTCACTTTGATGGCGCACCATCTGGTAGTGGGTTTTTTGGTATTTATCGGCGAGCATTGTATCAAGATTTTGAGCAATTCCTTCCATTGCTAAGGTGCCGATTGCTTCAATGCGTGTTTGCTCAAGAGCGTCAAAAATAGCACGTGCTTCTGGTTGTGTTGGAGCAAACTGGGCATGAATATGGGGATCATGCCATGCTTTGTGCAGTGCTATGCAATCCCCTAGTGCACGGGTAATGGCGACATCTTTTTGTGTTATGTGTGGTGGTAACATTGGTGGATGGACATAATTGTCATCCATAGATGACTTGTTTTTGTTAAAAGTAACTTCAAAATTGCATGTGCTAGAAAGTGTACGGATGCAGACAGAAACGGCTTTTTTAAAAGCTGCAATGTCAAAGTTACTGTTGGGAAAGTGGTTTATTGGATGTTTGCTGTGGTTACCAACTTCTGCCGCCATAATTGACGCATTCCTATTCCTTAAAGATCAGACATTATAGATTGAGTGATTTAGATAAATTGAATGCTTTGGTAAGCTCTTTTCCAAAAGAACGTTGGTAAAATTCTGCAACAATTGAGTGTTCGAGTTCATCACATTTGTTAAGAAAGGTTAAGCGGAAAGCCAAGTCAACATTTTGAAAAATTTCAGTATTTTCTGCCCAAGTGATTACAGTGCGCGGGCTCATAACCGTTGAAAGGTCACCATTGATAAAGGCTTGGCGTACCATATTGGCGACATGCACCATTTGTGAAACTGTTTTTTTTCTTTGAGGTGTTTGGAAATGTTTGACTTTCGAACAGACAATGTCAACTTCATGGTCATGGGGTAAATAATTTAATATCGTCACAATAGACCATCGGTCCATTTGGGCTTGGTTAATTTGTTGTGTGCCATGATAAAGCCCTGTTGTATCGCCAAGGCCAATGGTATTTGCAGTTGCAAAAAGACGAAATGCTGGATGAGGAGCGATAACGCGGTTTTGGTCGAGTAGGCTCAATCGTCCTGAGGCTTCAAGTACCCGTTGAATGACAAACATAACATCAGGTCTGCCTGCATCATATTCATCAAAAACAAGGGCAATGTTATTTTGATAAGCCCAGGGCAAAATGCCATCTTTAAATTCAGTAATTTGTAGGCCATCTTTCAAAACGATGGCATCTTTTCCGACAAGGTCAATGCGACTGACGTGACTGTCAAGATTAATTCGAATACAAGGCCAGTTAAGACGTGCGGCGACTTGTTCAATATGTGTTGATTTACCAGTGCCATGATAGCCAGAAACCATAACACGACGATTAAAAGCAAAGCCTGCTAAAATGGCTAAAGTTGTTTGCTGGTCAAAAAGATAATCGGGATCTAAGTCAGGGACATGTAGGCTTTTTGCACTAAAAGCGGGTACTGTCATATCTGTATCAATATGGAATATATCGCGAGCGCAGACTGTGATATCAGGAACATCGATAGCGTGATTTGGTTTTGTCATTGTTTTTTGGCAGGATATCCACTCTTTATTATTTGAGTTGAAAAACAATACAAGACATCAATTGTTGATGCAATGCTCTGTACAAAGAGAGGGGATGGGGGATAAGGAGATCTATCACTTTAATATTTCATGATGTTTTTTAAATAAGAACAGCTTGCACTAAAGTAGATTACTTTGAACATGATGATCCTCCTTTAGCACAGGCCGGATTTCTTGAGTAAATTGTAGGCATGTAAAACATCACGGAAACGTTCTTCTGAAGAACGGTTACCACCATTGGCATCAGGATGATGTTTTTTGACCAATTCTTTATATTTTGTTTTAATATCCTCAGCTGAGGCATTTGCTTGTAACCCTAAAGTATCAAAAGCTTTGGCTTCCAAAGGTTTTAATTTTCGTGAAGTCGTACTAGTTGAGTGACGTTTGGTAAAAAATGAAAATGGGTCACGCATACGGTTTTGATAAGCTGCTGTTCCAGAGCGGATTGTCGCGTAGTAAGGAGACGTTTTTTTTGATGCACTATTGCTCCCAGCAGACCACGTAGGGCGGTGTCCTGTGAGGGCGTCTTTCTGAAAATTGGCGATATCTTTATCGCTAAAACCTGAGAAATAATTAAAATCTTTATTATAAGCACGTACATGATCAAGGCAAAAGTAAAAATATTGTCCTTCACGATTACGGCCTGCTGGTGCTTTGTGCACCCCCGTTTTTTCACACCCTTCCCATTGACACTGTCGGGCTTGTGGTTCTTTTTTTTATTGGAGCTGATACGAATTGAATCAAATAATTTAGATGTTGTAGCCATGTTTTTGGTTTATGCAAAATCGGTGCGTTTGACAAGGATTGACTTTGAAAATTTATTTTCATACTTAATGTAGTATCGAAGATAGCTAATTACACTATCCATTTTAGTGGAGAGTAAAAAAAAATGTCTACTGTGATTCAAACAGTCATCGAGACAAAGCTGTGTGATGCTTTTTGTCCGCAAAAGCTTGAAGTGATTAATGAAAGCAGTCTTCATGCGGGGCATCGTCATAAAGATGGTGTTTTTGATAGCCACGGGGAAACGCATTTTCGGGTGAAAATTCTCTCTTCTTCTTTTTCAGGCATGTCGCGGGTAGAAAGACACCGGGCAATTTATAAAGTTTTACAGCAAGAATTAGCGACACATGTTCACGCTTTAGCTCTTGAGGTTGAAGCTGTTTAAGATATTTTTTCTGATTCAATAATTTTTGAAGCACGAGGGTGTGCTTTTTGATAAACTTCTAATAAGCGGTCTGTATCAATATGGGTGTAAACCTGTGTTGTCGATAAACAGGCGTGGCCAAGTAATTCCTGAATGGTACGCAAATCTCCTCCACGCGACAAAAGGTGGGTCGCAAAAGAATGACGCAATGCGTGCGGTGTAGTCGTTTCTGGTAAACCAAGACGAGCACGTAAGTTTTGAACAAGACGTTGAATAATAGCCGGTTGTAAAGGGCCACCTCGAACACCACGAAACATTGGTTGAGTATTCACTAAAGAATAAGGGCAGCATTTAAGATAAGTCTCTACCATGTCATAGACGGTTTTAATTAATGGAACTAGACGTGTTTTCCCCCCTTTTCCTATTACAGATAGACTTGTTATCTCTGGATCAGAAAATTGTTCCGGTGTAAGTGCTAAGGCCTCTGATATTCGCATTCCGCAGCCGTAAAGGAGCGCTAAAACAGCAACATTACGAGCAATAATCCACGGTTCATCTTCTTGTTGATTTTCTGGTTTGATTATATGCAGTGCTGCTTGTACGTTCAAAGGCTTAGGCAAAAGCTTTGGGTGTTTTGGTGTACGAATAAGTTTAGCAGCTAGGGTATCAACGATCCCTTCACGCGATAAGTAATTGAAAAAAGAGCGCAAACTCACCACACTTCGGCTTAAAGAGCGCGCACTTATTTTTAGTGTACGACGATAAGCCAAATAAGCACGCAAATCAGCAACACACAAATTAGCAAGATCTTTGCAAGTTACTTCATGCCCGAGGTGATGACATAAAAAAATCAAAAACTGCCGCGTATCGCGTTCATAAGCTTCTGCTGTGCGTGCAGCTATACGACGCGTTTTTACAAGAGTCTCTAGCCAGTTTTTTCTTGCAACTAAAAGACCTTGCTCCGCTGGGATCAGAGGAGCATTTTGGCTTTTTTTATTATCATTATTGGGAGACATTCTTAGTTAAGAGTATTTTTCCCTTTTTTAGGTTTTTCAGGACTAGCTTGTCCATTTGTTTTTTCTTTCTGTTCCACAGAATTGGCAGCGGCTTGACTTGCACCTTTTAAAGAGAGAACCTTTAGAAGATTATTCATTGACAGAAGATGCGCAAAAATCCGCCCTAAAAAGCCATTTTTATGCAATTTAGCGAGTTGATGAGCGGGTAATTTATGAAGTTTTTCTTCATCAACAATCCAGAAGTCTTCTAATTGAGCTGAAAGACCTTGGTCATTTTTGACATTAATTGATTTTTGACTAAGAAGATCCATCTTGACAAGGGTATCAATAAATTCAACTGTTCTTTCCATACCAATTTTAAAGTGCTCGAGGAAATTAATACGCTCTTCCATGAAGGGAGAAATAGATCCATCGGAATTAAAAAGTTCTATGCCTGTTACATCATTAAACATACCAGACTGTTGGTCAAAACACACAGAAAGCTCTTTTTGATCTTGTATTTGCGCAAGAACAAAAGGATAACGACGAATAAAGGCGGGAATATAAGTGTCACGTTGCCAACTTTTATCAGCAGTAATGTAATTATTTACATCATTAGAAAGACCTACAAGAGCGATGGATGTGTAGTGACGCTTTTTTTGTTCATCTTCTGCACTCATAAACAAAATAGGGTAGTCTAGAGCAGCTTGAAAATATTCATCACTTGCTAGGGGAACCCAATGAGTATCTTTTGCAAAGGACATGTCTTGTGAGGGATTAAATTTAAGACTTCTGTGAAAAGTTTTGTTGATTGGGGTAACATTTTTATAGAAAAGCATAATATTCGCCATCAGACTTCTCCTTTTTCATTCACTATATGCCATAAAATATATTTTTATAGGATTTTTATATGGCAACAAGCTCTAATGGACAATAATTAAGTATATAATGATTCTTTCTTTTAGAAGAGATAATATTATACATGAAACAAGAGAGAAAAAAACTTAAAAAGGCAATTTGTCTTGCCGTTATTGGGGCTGCCCATGGAATTAGGGGGGATGTTTGGGTTAAGGTATTGGGAGGTGAACCCCAGCGCTTAAAGACTTACGGTGTTTTTTATGATGAAGGAGGGCGTTGTTATGAAATTGCAACATTTCGGGTGCAAAAAAACGATGCAATTGTGCGTTTTAAAGGGGTGGAGGAACGAAGTGCTGCTGAAGCTTTAAAGGGAATTAACCTTTATATTAAGCGAGATCAATTGCTTGATGATTTGACTGAGGATGAATTTTATCAAATCGATTTGATTGGACTTTGCGTTTATGATGATGCAAACAAGCTTCTTGGTGAGGTAAGTGGTTTTTTTAATTTTGGTGCTGGTGATTTGCTTGAAATCCGTTTAGATGGTGGCAAGAGAGAACTCATTCCGTTTAGCAAGGCGGCTGTGCCGAAAATTTGTGTTGCTTCTGGTTTTATTGTGATCAATCCAGTGGCAGCTGGTTTGGTTGCGTGAAAGAAGAACAATAAACAAGTGAGATTTGAACGAAGAGAGTGGGATGAGAAAATGAACATGGGGTTTCAAGCACATATTTTAACACTTTATCCTGAAATGTTTCCAGGATTATTGGGTTATTCTTTAGCAGGGCAGGCTTTAGAGCGAGGGATATGGTCGCTCAATACAGTACAGATTAGAGACTTTGCTTTTGACAAACACCACAGCGTTGATGATACACCGGCTGGTGGGGGTGCTGGTATGGTGATGCGGGCAGATGTGTTAGCTGCTGCAATTGATAGTTGTCCTCCTGATTTACCGAGGTTTTTATTGAGCCCACGGGGACGTCCTTTTAATCAAAACTACGCTCGTTCTTTAGCACGTGGTTTAGGTGTGATATTAATATGTGGTCGTTTTGAAGGGGTTGATGAACGCGTAATAAAAGCGCGAAAATTAGAAGAAATTTCGATTGGTGATTATATTCTTTCAGGTGGAGAGGTGGCTGCATTGGTTCTTATGGATGCAATTGTGCGGCTTTTACCTGGTGTTATGGGCAATAAAGCTTCTGGGGAATGTGAAAGTTTTGAGAATAATTTGCTTGAGTATCCCCATTATACGCGTCCTTCAATTTTTGAAGGGCTTACTATTCCACCGGTATTGATATCAGGTCATCACAAAGCTATTGCAAATTGGCGTCAAGAACAAGCCGAGTGCTTAACACGTCAACGTCGACCTGACCTTTATGCTCTTTATACCGAAAATCTTCGAAAGGCTTGATTCATTTTTAAAGATGGTGTATTGCACAACGCACTTTTAAGAGAGTTTTCTGAAAAGCGCTTTTCTATGGATTTAAAAGAATAAATTCTAAAAAAATAGTGTATTCGCTCTTTTTTAAAGCAGAGCTCAGGTGTTTAAAGCAGAGCCCGAGGACTATCTTTTCTGCATGAAAGGCAGCTTTGTGGTAAGAGTTGAACGCTCTGACTGTTCGAAAAGAACATGAAGGATGAAAGAAATGAATATTATAGCGCAGCTTGAAGCTGAACAATGCGCGAAAATTGAAGAAAAACGCCGATTTCCAGTGTTTCAGGTAGGAGATACGTTGCGCGTTTTGGTGCGTGTAACAGAAGGTACGCGTACACGTGTTCAGGCTTATGAAGGGATTTGCATTGCACGTTCGGGTGGTGGTTTGAATGAGAACTTTACAGTGCGCAAAATTTCTTATGGCGAAGGTGTTGAACGTGTGTTTCCAATGTATTCTCCCTTGGTTGAGGGTGTTGAGATTGTTCGTCGGGGTAAGGTTCGTCGTGCAAAGCTTTATTATCTTCGTGGTTTAAGAGGAAAGGCTGCACGTATCGCTGAAAAGAGAGATTACCGTAAGAATGCTAAGGTTTCTGAGGGAGAAGAAAAAACAGTCGTTGCGGAGAAAATTGAAGACAAAGCTGCTGAATAAATATTTCTTGTTCAAGTTTAAGAAAAAGACGGCTGTTATGCCGCTTTTTTGCTTTGTAAGGGATGATTGCGATTAAAAAAGAACTTCTTTATAAGGGATTTTATAAAAAACAAGAGAGATTCCTATAGAGGTGTTTGGTGATCAAATTTTAGAGAATCACTTTGTTTTATATTAACCTTACAAAATATTTGTAGTGGTTAACTTTAACAATATTTTTTGTAATGAATTGTTTGTTATTTTTTTGATGCAGAAATTTGCTATAAAAAACTATCAAGAAATTGATATGCTCTTATAAAAATGGGACTGGAGGAGGTGTAGGGATAGCGCTCATTGGTCGTGTGAATTAAAAATTATTCCAATAATTTTCGTTATAATGAGTGTTTCAATGTATTTTTATGAAGAAAATGCGGTTTTGATGAAGGAACAAGTGTAAGCAAAGAGCTGTAATATTGTTATTGAAGTTGAATTGGGTATGTGTGGATTATTTGGGTATTCAATCTATTGGATCTCTTGAGAGAGAGTAGTTTGTCTTTAAAAGAGAAGCTTATTAATAAAAAAGTTTGTTTTAATGTTAAGCGTAATTTGAAAGCTTCTCTATCAAGAAGAGCGATATTTGTTTTTCATAATAATTTAAGCTATAGCTAATGATTTAAACCGTCATTATTGTGAAGTATTTCGTTACTATTTAATGATGAAATTTGAGTGCGTTTGAAAAAAATACATGTTTACGTTGAAGAAACAATGTTTAAACCTTTGACGTGAAGATAAAATTGTACTAAACAAAGCAGGCTTTGTAGTTTATTGCTATGAGCTAATCGGTTTTTTTTATGCGCGACCTTTAATCCGTTATTTGAGATAACCGACCTGTATAATGTGCGCCTTTAGGTATCAAAATTGAAATGTGCTTGATCGTTTATACGAGCTTTCTCGTTTACGATGAAGTTGCAATAAAAGTCAGGTCAGAGTTTTTATGATAGAGACATCTAGGATAAAAGATCGCCCTCATTCTCCCCATTTGAGTATTTATCGTTGGTCGATTACTATGGCGATGTCAATTGCACATCGTATCACTGGTGTAGCGCTTTATTTTGGAATGATATGTTTTGCCATTTGGTTGGGGTCAATCGCTTGCGGGGATGATACGTTTAAAACAGTTAATAGGATTTATGGATCTTTCCCGGGGCTTTGCGTTTTATTTCTTTTTACACTTGCGGGGGTTCATCATATGGTTGGCTGTATTCGCCATCTTGTTTGGAATATGAAGCCTTGTCTTTTAGCTAAAGAAAAAGCAACTACAACTGCTTGGGCAACTGTGTTTATTACCCTTATTGTGACATGCGCAATTTGGGTTATTGGATACGGGTTGTTTTGATAGGGGATGGAGAAAAATATGAAAAAAGATTTTCGAACAGAGTTTGGAAAGGTGCGCGGTTTTGGAAGTGCGCATGAGGGAACAGGACATTTTTGGTTAGAAAATCTGACAAGTTTTACCAGTGTGTTGCTTTGGATATTTTTTATTGTTCTTATCATTTCGCTTGCGGGGGAAGACTATGATGTTATTTATACACGACTTTCGCACCCTGTTGTGGCGGTTTTAATGGGGTTAATGACTTTTTCGAGCCTTTATTATATGAAACTTGGAATGCAAGTTGTTATTGAAGATTATATCCCACATGGAAATTTGCGGGTATTGTTTTTAGTATTAAACACCTTGTTTTGTTGTGTTCTGGGTGGCTTCATTATTTTTGCTCTTTTAAAAATCGTATTGGGAGTTTAACCGACATGGTGGCTACAGTATCGTCTTTGGGCCCTAAAGCGGGTCATGCTCCTTATCATTATGTGGATCATAAATTTGATGTTGTTGTTATTGGCGCTGGTGGTTCAGGTCTGCGTGCAACCCTTGGCATGGCTGAACAGGGGTTGAGGACAGCATGTATTACAAAAGTTTTTCCCACTCGTTCGCACACAGTTGCAGCACAAGGCGGTATTGCAGCGTCTCTTGCAAATATGGGGCCTGACAATTGGCAATGGCATATGTATGATACAGTGAAAGGTTCTGATTGGCTTGGCGACACTGATGCGATGGAATATTTGGTGCGCAACGCTCCTGCTGCTGTTTATGAATTAGAGCATTACGGGGTTCCTTTTTCACGTACACAAGAGGGTAAAATTTACCAGCGGCCTTTTGGTGGGCATACGACGCAGTTTGGAGAAGGACCGCCAGTTCAACGTACTTGTGCAGCAGCTGATCGTACTGGACATGCTATTTTGCATGCGCTTTATGGGCAAAGCTTAAAACATAATGCGCAGTTTTTTATTGAATATTTCGCACTTGATTTGATCATGACCGATGGCGTGTGTACAGGTGTTGTGGCATGGAATTTAGATGATGGTACAATTCATCGTTTTTCTGCTAAGATGGTTGTGTTGGCAACAGGTGGTTATGGACGTGCTTATTTTTCCGCTACATCAGCCCATACATGTACAGGTGATGGCGGTGGAATGATTGCACGTGCTGGGTTGCCGCTTCAGGATATGGAGTTTGTTCAATTTCATCCCACGGGTATTTATGGTTCTGGCTGCTTAATCACAGAAGGAGCACGTGGAGAAGGTGGTTATTTGATCAATTCTGAAGGTGAACGCTTTATGGAGCGTTATGCACCTTCTTTTAAAGATTTGGCTTCACGTGATTTGGTTTCACGTTGTATTACGCTTGAAATTCGTGAAGGGCGTGGGGTTGGTGCCAAGAAGGATCATATTCATTTGGTTCTCAATCATATTGATCCTGCTATATTGCATGAGCGTTTACCGGGGATTTCTGAATCAGCGCGAATTTTTGCAGGTGTTGATGTGACAAAAGATCCTATCCCGGTTTTGCCAACGGTCCATTATAATATGGGTGGTATTCCCACCAATTACTATGGGGAAGTTTTAAATCCGACGAATGATTCGCCTGATTGTGTTCAACCGGGGTTGATGGCTGTGGGTGAGGCGGGGTGTGCATCTGTTCACGGTGCCAATCGCTTGGGTTCCAATTCATTGATTGATCTTGTGGTATTTGGGCGTGCGGCTGCAATTCGTGCAGGAAAAGTAATTGACCGCAATGCAGAAATTCCGGCGATGAATGAAACAGCTGTTGATGAAATTATGGCACGTTTTGATCGTTTACGTTTTGCTCAAGGGCATATACCAACGGCGGTGTTGCGTGAAAAAATGCAGCGGACTATGCAGGAAGATGCTGCGGTGTTCCGTACGGCAGATTCTTTAGAACAGGGATGTCAACGTGTAAGTAAACTCTGGAATGAGCTTTCTGATCTTAAAGTAACAGATCGTTCGTTGATTTGGAATTCTGATTTAGTTGAAACATTAGAGCTTGAGAATTTGATGGCGAATGCGATTGTGACAGTTCATTCTGCGGCTGCGCGTTTAGAAAGCCGTGGGGCGCATGCGCGTGAAGATTATCCTGAGCGTGATGACAAAAATTGGCGCCGCCATACACTTTCGCATTTGTCAAAAGATGGGAAAGTAACATTATCCTATCGGCCTGTTCATGTGGATCCATTAACATCTGAGGCGGATGGCGGCATAGACTTAAAGCGCATTGTGCCTAAAAAACGTGTTTACTAAGGGGAGAATGAGTCATGGTTCAAATTAGGCTTCCTAAAAATTCTCGTGTGAAGGCCGGGAAGATTTGGCCTAAACCTGAAGGTGCGACACAGCTGATAGAATTTCACATTTATCGTTGGTCGCCTGATGATGAGGATAATCCTCGTCTTGATACCTATTATGTGGATCGCTCAGCATGTGGTCCGATGATTCTTGATGGTCTTTTGTTTATTAAGAATCATATTGATCCAACTTTGGCGCTTCGTCGGTCGTGTCGTGAGGGCATTTGTGGTTCATGTGCGATGAATATTGATGGGGTCAATACGCTGGCTTGTACTAAAGGGATGGATGATGTGAAACATCCTATCCAGGTGTATCCTCTTCCTTCTATGCCGGTTGTTAAAGATTTGATTCCTGATTTGAAACGTTTTTATGCGCAGCATCGTGCTATTGAACCTTGGTTGCAAACTGTTTCACCTGAGCCTGCAAAAGAGTGGTTACAAAGCTATTCTGATCGTCAAAAAATTGATGGTCTTTATGAATGTATTCTTTGTGCATGTTGTCAAACATCATGTCCAAGTTATTGGTGGAATGGTGACCGTTATTTAGGGCCTGCTGTTTTACTTCAGGCTTATCGTTGGATTGCTGATTCGCGCGATGAAATGAGCGGTGAGCGTCTTGATAATCTGGAGGATCCTTTCCGGCTTTATCGATGCCATACAATTATGAATTGTACACAAACTTGTCCAAAGGGTTTAAATCCGGCTAAAGCGATTGCTGAGATTAAAAAACTTATGGTTGAACGCCGTCTTTAAAAATTTATTAGCTAGAAACAAAAGAAATAGGAGGAAGCGGGGGCGTATATATGCCCCTGTCTTTTTTTATGTTTTGTAAGATGTAGTCATTCAATTTTTTACTGTACGTTTGCTTTTGTGTTGTGCATCTTTGGAATGTATTAGCGACTTAAAATTATGCTTGTGTTTTTGAGATGTGTTAGCATCTTGAGATGCATTTGTGTTTGTGAAAGATGTGTATAGGTGTGGTGCGTAAATAAAGGCTTTTACGGTTAAAAAGAGGGAGTGAGAGGTGCTTTGTATTTAATTTAGAGCGGGAGTCCGCGTAAAAGACGTGGGGCATTTGGGGTAAGGCCGGAAGCTTCTTGAATGAAATATTTTTTTATTTTTGGCCTCTGATTGACAAGTCCAAGACCAACGTCACGCAATACTCTCAAAAATAGGATATCATTAGAAAAGAGCTTGTTGATCCAGTCATTACTCAAAGCCATACGCACAGTTTCGAAGCGTCGCCAGCTTTGGTAGCGTTCAAGAGCGATGATTGATCCGATATCAAGACCTAATCGTGCTGTTTTAATGATAACTTCAGCTAAAGCTGCACTATCACGCAGCCCTAGGTTAAGACCTTGACCTGCAATGGGGTGAATTGTATGGGCAGCATCTCCCACAAGAGCAAAACGAGGTTTTATGCAAGAGTATGCTAGCGAAAGAACTAAGGGAAATCCTTGGCGTTTGCCATCCCAAGTTAGTTTTCCGAATCGGTAACCGATACGTTTTTCGAGTTCTGTTTCAAAAATAGGACGATCAGCTTTAAGGTAATATTGAGCGGTTTGATGGTCTTCATTCCATACAATGGCTGATCGATTGCCTTTAAGAGGCAAAAGAGCAAAAGGCCCGGCAGGCAAAAAATGTTGAATTGCTTGACCATGATGGGGTTTTTCATGCTCGATAGTACATATGATTGCTGTTTGTTTATAAGGGTGCACAAAGTTCTTAAGGTTTGCTTTCTCGCGTAATTTGGAACGTGTTCCGTCGGCTGCAATCAGCAACTGTGTTTGCCAAATTTCTTTATTGCTCAAGGTAACAGTTGTATGGTGGTCTTCTTGGTGAAAATCAACAACACGTGCAGTTTTGATAAAAGAGATATTCAGTTCTTTTACACGTTTTTTTAAAGCAGCAGTAAGCTCTTTATTTTCAATCATAGCGGCAAAGGGCTCGCCAGGAGTAACATCTCCTTCAAAGGTTAAAAGGGTTGGTTTGAAAGGATCATTAATGCGTGCATCGGTGATGAGCATTGAATGAATAGGTTGAGTATGAGGCTTGATATGTTCCCAGCATTGTAATTGCTTCAACATACGAATAGAGGCAGCAGAAATAGCGAGTGCTTGTCTCTTTTTATTAGGTGTATTCTCTTGAGGGGGAGAGTCGACAATGTTTATTTTCAACTCAGGCGCGGCTTGTTTGAGTGCTACTGCAAGTGTTAGGCCAACAATTGCTCCCCCTGCGATGAGAAGATCACATTGTTTTATATTTTGATTCATATTAAAAGACACTACATTTCTTTCTACTTTTGTGTAGTTTATTAGCTCTTAAATGAAATTAATACCCTTTTAAAAAATTATTTTTACAGTCTTAAGTAAGAAATTGTTGTAATAAGAATGGTTAAAATGGCATTAACATTTTAAAACTATAAGCTGTAATGTTTTTAACTATAAACTGTGAAACCAGTTTTTTTATGAAAATTTTATATTTGGAATTGATTGATGCGCCAAGGTTTGCCTTCTGATCATTTATCAGAAAGACGTGATTATCAAAGTCCACGTCTTGTGAATTTATTTTTGCGTCAGATTGGTGCCTTTATTGGGCTTGGGCTTTTGGGTCTTATTATTTTTTGCGTTTTAGCCTTGGCAACATGGAACGTTGTAGACCCATCATTGACTTATGCAAATGCTCATAAGGTTACAAATCTTATGGGCTGGCCTGGTGCAATTTTTTCAGATTTTGCTATACAGTTTTTTGGTTTGGCGAGTTTGTGCATTTTATTGCCTCCATTTTTTTGGTCACTTTTATTGCTGGTACAAAAAGATATTCATAATTTTATATTTCGTCTTTTTTTGTGGGTGGTATCAGCGATTTATTTTTCAGCTGTTTTTGCTTTGTTGACACATTTTGCGTCTTTTACACGTTGGCCATTACCGATTGGCTTTGGAGGCGTTGTGGGTGATAAGGTTTTAAATACTGCTTATTTGTTTTTTCCTTCCTTTTTTGCTTCTTTTTCTTCCTTGCAAATTGCTTTTATAGGTGTTTTTCTTGCTCCTTTAGGTTTTGTGATGGCTGCTGTTGCTGGCAATGTGGCGTGGCGGGGCAAGAATGATGATAAAAAGAAACAAAAAAAGAAAAAGATTAAAATAACGGATTCAGTCGTTGATGAGGTGGAAGAGACTCATCACTCTATCTATGAGGTGCTATTTGGTTCTTTTGCTACGGTTTTTGGAGCAGTTTTGCATTTTCTTTATTTTTTACAAGCTCATTTAGGGCGCTTTTTTTTATGGAGCAAGAATTCTAAGAAACAAGATGATCCTTCTGAACAACAAAATTGGCTCTCTGAGGAGGGGGGAAATGTGTTTGGTCGTGTTGAGCCAGTTTTTTTTGAAGAGGAAGGAAAGCAGGAGTCTTATCACCATAAAGAATCTGTTTCTTCTTCCAAGAGCCGTATTTTAAAGCCATCAAAAGTTGTTTCAAAAAATGGCTTTACGCTTCCACTTTTGGATTATCTTTCTGTTTTTCCACCAGCTGAGAAAGATGAGAGATTGTCTCCTACTGCTTTAAAGGAAAACTCTCGTGAACTTGAGACAATCTTATTAGATTTTGGTGTTAAGGGTAAAATGATTAATGCACGCCCTGGACCAGTTGTGACTTTATATGAATTTGAGCCAGCAGCTGGTATTAAATCTTCACGTATTATTGGTTTAGCCGATGATATTGCCCGTTCAATGCGTGCAATTTCAGCACGTGTTGCTGTTGTTCCAGGACGCAATGTAATTGGCATAGAGTTGCCCAATGCAACACGTGAGACGGTTTATTTGCGGGAAATTTTGCAAGCTCAGGAGTTTTTCCATGACAAAGCAAATTTAGCACTTGCTTTAGGTAAAACAATAGGTGGTGAAACGGTAATTGCAGATTTAGCAAAAATGCCGCATCTTTTGGTAGCAGGTACCACTGGGTCGGGTAAATCTGTTGCTATTAATACAATGATTTTATCGCTTCTTTATCGTATGACACCTGAGCAATGTCGTTTAATTATGATAGATCCTAAGATGCTTGAACTTTCGATTTATGACGGTATTCCGCATTTATTAACGCCGGTGGTAACAGATTCTAAAAAAGCAATGATTGCTCTTAAGTGGGCTGTGCGTGAAATGGAAGAACGCTATAGTAAAATGTCGAAAGTTGGTGTTCGTAATATTGATGGGTTTAATGCACGTTTAAAAGAGGCACAAAGTCAGGGTGAGACATTGACACGAACAGTTCAGGTGGGATTTGATCGCACAACTGGTGAGCCTCTTTATGAGACAGAAACTCTTAATTTAAATCCTATGCCCTATATTGTTGTTATTATTGATGAAATGGCAGATTTGATGCTTGTTGCGGGGAAAGATATTGAAGGGGCAGTTCAACGTTTAGCGCAAATGGCACGCGCTGCTGGTATTCATGTGATTATGGCTACGCAGCGTCCTTCGGTGGATGTTATTACGGGTACGATTAAAGCTAATTTTCCTACACGTATTTCTTTTTCTGTTAGTTCAAAAATTGATAGTCGGACAATTCTCGGTGAACAAGGAGCTGAACAGTTGCTAGGGCAAGGGGATATGCTTTTTATGATGGGAGGGGGGCGTATTCAGCGTGTTCATGGTCCTTTTGTTGCTGATAATGAAGTTGAACAGGTTGTTGCTCATCTGAAAGCTCAAGCGCAGCCTGATTATTTAGAGGCTGTTACACAAGAAACGGCAGATCATGGCGTTGATGTTTCGCTTGTCTCTCCTGCGGAAAATGATCCTTATAGTCAAGCTGTTGCAGTTGTTTTGCGTGATCGTAGAGTTTCAACTTCTTATATTCAGCGTCGTTTAGGGATTGGATATAATCGTGCTGCTTCACTGATTGAGCGAATGGAAGAAGAAGGAATCATTAGTTCTGCTAATCATGCGGGAAAACGAGAAATTTTAGTACCTGCTGAAGAAGAGCCGTGCTAAAGTGAAAATCTTTAAATGGAATTTTTCAAGTAATACCTTTAATGAATATTCACGGATTAAAGGCGTTGTTGGGTGCTTATATTTTGAAGTTTGCTGCTTATATTTCAAGTGAGCATGTGGCTATTTAGGCGATTAGGAGCGTTGTCTGTGATGACAGATTATTTATCATCAAGAAGAACATTTATTGTTTTTGGTTTTATTATTTGTGTGCTGTTGGCTTTGCCTTCTTTTGCACAGTCATCTCGTCAGATAGCGCGAGCTCAAGCTATTGCTAATCATTTTTCCGAGATAAAAACGATGACAGGGGATTTTATTCAGTTTAGCCCAAAGGGCAAAATGAGTGAAGGGACATTTTATTTAGAACGTCCTGGTAAGATTCGTTTTGGTTATAAAGGAGTGCCTTTGCAGATTATAGCAGATGGCAGAACGGTGGGTGTGAACAATCGTGCGCTTAACACTTGGAACCTTTATCAACTTTCTCAAACACCGATGAAATTTCTATTGGATGATAAAATTAATATATCATCAGAGAATTTATTAGCGCTTCGTGAAGATCCAGGGGTGATAACGATTGTTCTGCATGATAAGAGCATTGGCAAAGGGCAGATAAGAATGATTTTTGATTCTAAAACCTATAATTTACGCCAGTGGACAATTGTTGATCAGCAGAATTTGGAAACAACGGTTCAAATTATAAACGTGCGCACAGGGATTCGATTTGCTGATGGAATGTTTACGATTCCTTATAAAAATATTGCAATATCGCGCAATCGGAATGGAAATTGATGTTTTTTCGTATTGCTACTTGGAATATTAATTCTATTCGTTTACGCCTTGCGCAAGTTCTTCAATATTTGGATCTTTTTGCTCCAGATATTTTGTGTTTACAAGAAACAAAATGTCCAGATCATTTATTCCCACGTGAGCCTTTTGAAGCGGCGGGTTATGAGCATATTGCACTAAGTGGTCAAAAATCTTACCATGGTGTGGCGATTGTTTCGCGTTTGCCTTTGTTAGATGTTAAAAAGCGTTTTTTTTGTCAAAAGGAAGAGTGTCGCTATCTTTCAGTGGTTGTTCAGCCCTGTGGTAGGACAATTCGGATTCATAATTTTTATGTTCCTGCTGGGGGTGATGAGCCTGATGTTAATGTGAATGAAAAATTTCGTCATAAGTTGGATTTTTTAGAAGAAATGTCTTCTATCCGAGCTGATCAGGGTGATGGTTTATCTTCTCTTTTGCTGGGTGATTTAAATATTGCTCCTTTAGAAGATGATGTGTGGTCTCATAAAAAATTATTGAACGTTGTCAGTCATACGCCAGTTGAAACAGAGCGTTTACAAGCATTATGTTGTGAAGGAGGGTGGGTTGATTTGATGCGCATTAAATTTCCAGTTCCTACTAAGCTTTATACATGGTGGAGTTACCGCGCACGTGATTTTGCTCTTGCTGACCGTGGGCGGCGGCTTGATCATATTTGGTCTTCGCCAGATTTAGCGCCTTTTATGGATGATCTTTCGATTTTTCGTGCTGCACGAGGGGAACCTCAACCTTCCGATCACGTTCCAGTACAGACAGTATTTGATTTTTCACGTGAAGTTTGAAATAAATACTTGGAAAAGAAACATAGCTAGGTTTATTTGAAGACCACGCAAGAGGATGGATGCGGATGAGTACTTTAAAGTGGATTGCTTCAAAGAGCTTTTACTATAGTTTCTTCTCTGCATTTTTGATATTGTCAGGATGTGCTGTTGGCCCTGATTATCATAAGACATCTTTTAGTGTTCCAGCAATTTGGGGCAAGCAATCTTCTCAAATATCTAATCATCCAGTTGCACTTGCGGGATGGTGGCGGCGTTTTAATGATCCTGTTTTAGATGGACTAATCGATGATGCGATATCTGGCAATAATAACGTTGCTATTGCAAAAGCACGTGTTCGTGAGGCTCGTGCCAGTGTGGGGCAAACAGCAGGGTATCTTGCACCAAGTATTTCTAGTTCAATTTCGGGCAATCGTTTTTCTGAACAACCTGATGTACTTTTAAGTCAATATCGTGGTGGTTTTGATGCTAGCTGGGAGCTTGATCTTTTTGGGGGTCATAAGCGAGCAGTTGAGGCAGCCCGTTATGGTCTTGATAGTGCTGTAGAAGATATGCGAGCAACCATGGTAACATTGTTGGGAGATGTGGCAACAAATTATGTTGAGATGCGTGGTTGGCAACAAAAACTATTGATTGCACGCCGGATCGTTGTGTCGCAGCGTGAAACTTTTGAACTGATGCGTACCAAATTGGCTGCTGGTGAGGCTTCAGAACTTGATTTTTCAAATGCACAAGCACAAATGGCTAATACAGAGGCTGATATATTTCAAATGGAAGCTAATTTAGCGATGAGCATTCATCGTCTTTCTGTTTTGACTGGTCGTGTTCCTACGGCTTTGGAGGCTTTTTTACAAAAGAGCGCTAAAAAAGAGGGAGCAATTCCACAACCGCAGTGGCCGATACCTGCAGGAATTCCAGCTGATATTTTGTTAACACGTCCAGATTTACGGCGTGCAGAGCGCCAATATGCCCAAGCTACTGCACGCATTGGTCAACGTGAGGCAGATCTTTACCCATCAATCACCTTAACGGGTCGTATTTCAACAGCGGCAACACAGATTGGTCATTTGGGAAAAAAATCAACCATTGGTTGGTCTTTTGGTCCTGGTCTTAATTTTCCTTTTTTTGATGGGGGGCAGAGAGTAGCATCGGTTGAAATGGCACGTGCACAGCGTGATCAAGCGTTTATTACTTATCGGGCAGAAGTGCTAAGTGCTTTAGAAGATGTAGAAAATGCACTAGTGAGACTTTATAAGGAACATCAGCGTTTAGAAAAACTGGTAGTTGCAAATGCAGCTGCTTTGCGTTCATTAAAACTTTCTCAGCTCCTTTTTGAGAGTGGGAATATTAGTTTCTTTGAGTTTTTAGATGCGCGTCGTTCATATTATTCTGCGCAAATGGCACTTAAAAATAGCTATGTTACTGTTGCTTTACAGTATATTGCGCTGATGAAAGCATTAGGTGGTGGTTGGGATGGTGTGGTTGATGTTTCACGTTCGGAAATAGTGGATGGAGTGACCGGGTTACGCGTGAGAGTAAATGAGGGAGAAAAAATTCAATCATGATGAAATACAGCCTGAAACGCAAAAAGCTTATTTTATGTATTGTGGCTTTTCTTGTCGTATTTTTAGGGGGTATTCGTACTCTTTTTTTTGGAAATTCCACACAAGCTTACATCACAGCGGTGGTGAAACGTGGTGATATTGAAGAAAGTGTTTTAGCTTCTGGTATTGTACGTCCTTATCGGCTTGTTGCTGTTGGTGCACGCGCGACAGGGCGCGTTATTGCGGTGCATGTTTCGCCTGGAAGTATTGTGAAAGAAGGAGATTTATTGGCAGAGATTGATCCTACAGATCAGAAAAATGATCTGAAAAGGAAAAAAGCTGTTCTATCTCATTATTATGCCAGTTTAGTCGAACAAGAAGCCCACCTTACTTTAGCACAAAAAAATTTAGCACGTCAAAAAGAGATGATCAAAGCACATGCGATTTCACGTGCTAACTTTGATGAAGCGGCAATACAAGTAAAAATACGTGAAGCCCAGATTGCTCAGCTTCGAGAGCAAATTGTGCAAGCACAAATTGATGTTAAGAGTGCAGAGGTTAATTTAAGCTATACACGGATAACGGCGCCTTCGTCAGGCACAGTTTTAGCAACAGTTGTTGAAGAAGGACAAAATGTTAATGCAGTTCAATCCGTGCCAACAATTGTTATTTTAGGGGATTTGTCAAAAATGACAGTGAAAGCACAAATTTCAGAAGCTGATATTTTGAAGGTTCACGCTGGACAAGCACTTTATTTCACGATTTTTGGTGATTCACAGCGCCGTTATAATGGGATATTAGAGACGGTAGAGCCTGCACCTGAAGCTATTCGTAATGATATTAGTATTCATCCTGAGATGTCTGGAGGGAGTAGTGCTTTAGCATCATCAGCTATTTATTATAATGGGCTTGTGCATGTGGACAATAAAGACAATTTTTTACGCACTTATATGACAGCTCAAGTTCATATTATCTTAGGTCGTTCGCGCAATGTATTGTTGGTGCCAAGTGATGCCTTACATGATGAGACAAAAGAACATAAAGCGTGGGTTTGGCTTTTGGTTGGTAAAAATAAGGTAGTTGCAAAACAAGTGACTATTGGGCTCAATAATAAGGTAATGGCTGAGGTTGTTTCAGGATTAAATGAAGGTGATGTAGTGATTACTGGTTCAAATGATAGACTGAGATTAGAAGATATCGATTGGCAAAACGAAGACGAGATCTAAAACATGGAAACAAAGCAGACAGATGCTGTCCTTGTCTTGGAAAATATCACGCGCGAATTTCGTGCAGGCGAAACGCTGGTTCCTATTTTAAAAAATATTAATTTAATCATTAAACGTGGTGAAATGGTAGCTATTGTAGGGGCTTCTGGTTCAGGAAAATCCACGTTGATGAATATTTTAGGTTGCCTTGATCGACCAAGTGGGGGACGTTATTGGGTTTCAGGAAAAGAGATCGCTTCACTTTCAGCTGATGACTTGTCAGCTTTACGGCGCAATCATTTTGGATTTATTTTTCAGCGTTATCATTTGTTGCATGAATTAACAGCTCTTGGGAATGTTGAAATGCCAGCCATTTATGCACGGTGTGCATCGGCGATACGAAGAAAGCGTGCACAAAGTCTTTTAACACGTTTAGGGATGGGTGAGCGCATGAATCATCTCCCTAATCAGCTTTCAGGGGGTCAACAACAACGTGTGTCGATTGCTCGTGCTTTAATGAATGATGCTGATGTTATTCTTGCAGATGAACCAACAGGTGCACTAGATAAACATAGTGGCCAAGAAGTTTTGCGTATTTTAGACGAGCTTCATCAAGAAGGGCGCACCATTGTTATTGTGACTCATGATATGGATGTAGCTCAAAGAGCACAGCGCATTGTTGAGATTAGTGATGGGGAAATTATTTCTGATAATGTATCACAAGTTAAAAAGGTAAGAAGTGATATTGAGCCTCTTCATGGGGGACAAGGTCTAAAAGATCATCAACAACTTGGAGTTTTTCGTTCTTTTATGGATCGTTTCTATGAGGCATTTACTATGGCTTTGTTTGCTATGAATGCACACCGGATGCGAACTTTTTTAACAATGCTTGGGGTGATTATCGGCATTGCGTCAGTTATTGCGATGGTGTCTTTGGGTAATGGGACTCAAAAGAAAATTCTTGAAAATTTTAAGAGTTTGGGCACAAATATATTAACAATTTTACCGGGTAAGAGTTTTTCTGATCCACTAGCAGACAAGATAACAAGTTTGGTTGAAGATGATGCACAAGCGTTATCGGGACTACCTTATGTTGATGGTGTAACACCTCAGATTTCAGTGAGTTCGACAGTTTATTATGGTGGTATTGAAGCCAATGCTGTGATTGTTGGTGTGGGAGAACAATTTTTTCAAACACACGGGTTTAGCGTTGTTGAAGGACAATTGTTTAATCGACAAAGTGTGCGTGATCGAGCAGTTGATTTGGTGATTGAAAAGGAAGCCATTGCTTCTCTTTTTCCTCATAGTCATGAAAGTCCTGTTGGGAAAGTGGTGCGTGTGGGTAAGGTGCCTGCGCGTATTGTTGGTGTGGTGGCTTCGAACAATGAAGCAGGTGTATCAAATACACTCCAGGTTTATTTGCCTTATACTGCTGTGCAAACCCGTTTTCTTGGAACAACAATTGTTCGTGCAATTACTGTAAAAATTGCTGATGATGTCGATTCAAAGTTAGCAGAAGCTGAAGTACGGCGTTTTTTAATTACGCGACATGGTCAGGAAGATTTTTTCATTAGAAATTCAGAATCATTTCGTCAACGTCTTATGCAAAGTACACAGATTTTAACGCTTTTAGTGACTTCAATTGCAGCAATTTCACTGATTGTGGGGGGCATTGGGGTGATGAATATTATGCTTGTGACTGTTTCTGAACGGATCAGTGAGATTGGCGTGCGCATGGCGGTTGGTGCACGTCAGAGTGATATTTTACAACAATTTCTAATCGAAGCAGTTTTGATGTGTGCAATTGGTGGGAGTTTTGGGATTCTTTTAGGGCTTTCTGTTGGCAGCTTGTTTTCACTGTTGTCTCTACCTATTCAATTGGTTTATACGATAAATTCAATCGTTATAGCCTTTGTTTTTTCAGCCTTTATTGGAGTGTGTTTTGGTTTTTTTCCAGCACGCAAGGCTTCACAGCTTGATCCTGTGATTGCTCTGGCACGTGATTAAGAGGCCAATCTAAAGAAGAATTATGATTGTCATAATAGGTTTGCAACAGCGTTGATGGGTATGTTTTAATGAACATAAAGCTGATGATGTTGCGTTGAGTTTTATAGTTTGGCTTTTTGCATATGATTAAGGGATAATGGGATTTAGGTTAATACCGTTATGGTTGAGTGTTCATTATTCTCGCGTGTTTTTAATTGACCTTAAAATTAGAAGGTTTCTTGTATTTTGCAAGATTCATAGCAGAAAGATATGACTGTATATGAAGGGTATGGCTATATTGATTAGCTTATAAGGGTCTTTGAACTGAGTTAATGAAAGGGGGGATGTTTTGATGTTTGTCAAAAGAATCAGGATATGGAACCGTGCTTATAGATAGCACAAAAGTATAATAGGGTATAAGAAGAAGAATCTTGTGTGATCTAAGATAAAAGCAAGAGCTTAAGTTTTTCAATTAAGAAAATTTATGACAAGTGAAGTGGTGTGTGAAGATCAAAACGCGGTTCTGATATATACTCCAATGTTTTTAATATATTCAGAAACAAGAATGCGCATTTGATTGATTTGTTTGACCCAACTGCCTGTTGTATTCTCTTTAATGGGATATGCGATGAAATGTATATGGGGCATTAAATATTTAAGTTCGAGCAAAGAGCGCACCATATGATAATCATGTGTGACAATATAAACTGTCTTATAATTGTGTTTTTTGATCCAGGCAGCGCTTTCTTGAGCATTGCCTTTGGTATTGGTTGCTTCATATCCAAAATCAATACGAGAAGACAAAAGGTGCGAATTGATATATGTAGCGTCAATCAGTTTATTAAGGTCAATTGTTGTGTTGACTCCGCTGATCAATAGTTGAGAACCAAGCCCTTTTTGCAAGAGTTCAACCCCTGTTTTTATTCGATTTTCTCCACCTGTAAGAACGATGATTGCATCTGCTTGTGGCAAAGGGTTTGGGGGGGTTAAGTGCTCTATTTTTTCCGAGAAAGTAACAAATGTAACACCAATGAGCAAAATTGTGATAAAAAGAACAAGGACTGTTAATGGCACATAACGTGAAAAGCGTTTATAGAACCGTAGAACATTTGTGATGGATTTTGCAATGCAACACTTTTGTGGATTATTGCCTGATGATAGTTGAGGATAAGGTGAATTGTGGAGCATGACACTAAAATAAACCATTTTCGCGCTGATCAATTTTTTTAAGTTGTGCTAAAATAGTAATCCGACTCGTTAGTGTAGTGAGAAGGGACACAAAAAGAATAAGGATAAGAATTTTTTCATAAGTGGCGAAATTTACTGAGAAATGTCCAAACAAGGCGGTGATTTGACTGCTTTGTGCTGTGCCGAGGTTATTGTTTATCCAGAAGAAAAAAGCACTAAAGAGAAGTGCACTTGTCACACCACCATACAATGCACCACGCAATGCTGTTTTGAAAAAATGCCAATCAAATTGTTTGGTAATGAAATGGGTTTCAGTACCCAGAAAATATAAGACATTGATAATATGAGAATTTTCTGCAAGTGCGTTGCGTGTTGCAAAGATAATTGTGAGCATAAGAGAGCTTAAAACCAGTGCTAAAATTGAAAAGCCAATAAGAACAGTTGTTTGTGCCATTGTCGCAAAACGATTGACCCAGAAGCGATGATCATCAAACTGACCACCTGGGATATGTGTTTTAATGGCTTGATTAATGGCGTGAAAATCGGTTTTTTCATTCTTGTTTAAAGTGACAATAATGAGCCGGGGAATGGGCAATTTGCTCAAAGTTAAGCCTGATCCAAGCCATGGTTCAAGCAATTTTTCAGTGGCTGTTTGATCAACAATTTTGGCTTCTTTCACACCATGAAATGTAGTGACTAATTGAACTGCATTGCGCAGAGCTTGCTCAATATCGACATTCTCAACGGGATGTATGTGAATTGTTGCTTCATTGTTAATTTGAGTACTCCAATTATGAGCAGCTTGGTGTACTAGATCAACACTGCTTAATGTTAAACTTGCAAGAAATGTCATAATAGCAATCACAACAACCAAAGCTTTTCCAGAAATATTGTCACTGGGAATAATAGCAGTTTTAGTTGTTTTATTGCGTGTAAAAATTAATTTTTGAATGCGAAAAATGGGGAAAGACTTAATCATAAATTGTCATCCGTCCATTATGAAGAATCATACGTCGTGCTGCGACTTGATCCATCAATGTGACATCATGGGTGGCAATGACGACAGCTGTTCCAAAGCGATTTAATTCAATAAATAAGCGCAAAAGGCGTTTTGCTAAAGGTGAATCAACATTTCCTGTGGGTTCATCAGCAAGAAGGATTTCAGGTTGATCAATGAGCGCGCGTGCAATTGCTACTCTTTGCTTTTCTCCACCTGAAAGAACAGGTGGTAAAGCATGAATATGGTTTCCAAGACCAACCCATTGTAAAAGATCTTCTACTTCACTACGATATGTTGCTTCTTCTTGTCCTTTAATGCGTAGAGGTAATGCGACATTTTCATAAGTTGTCATATGGTCAAGTAAGCGAAAATCTTGAAAGACGACACCAATGCGTTGCCGTAAAGCAGGAAGCTCTTGTCGTTTAAGTAAGGCTGTATCACTTCCAAACAGATCAATATGACCGCGCGTTGGTTTGAGGGCTAGAAACATAAGACGCATCAAGGATGTTTTACCCGCGCCCGATGCTCCAGTTAAAAATTGAAATGATCCATGCGGAATGTGAAAGCTTATATCATGGAGAATTTCAGGCCCCATCCCATAGCGCAAACCGACATTTTCAAAACGAATCACTCTAAATTACCACTTTTGTTTTGAATTTAAGCCATTATCATTGACTTTTTTTATAATAGTTTCAAGTTTTTTCAGTTTGTACACTCAATGTTCTTTGTTCTTTAAATGCTCTCTTTATCATTCTTTTTAATTGATTGGTGATTTGAGAGTGGATATATGAGCCGCTTTTTGGAAAAAGGGGTATGTAATTTTTAAGCAAAAGGGTGTTTAGAGGGTGTTTAGAGTGGACGTTGCCCAAACAAAGCTGTGCCAATACGAAGGACATTTGCACCAAATTGAAGAGCGGTTTTAAAGTCATTTGACATACCCATAGACAGTTTTGAAACACCGGCTTTTTTTGCAAGTTTAGCTAGAAAAGCAAAATAAGGGCCAGAATTTTCTTCAACGGGTGGAATTGTCATCAGGCCTATAATATCAAGCCCATATTGATCTTTGCATAGGGTTACAAAATCGGCCACCTCTTGTGGTGGAATGCCACTTTTTTGTGGTTCTAATCCGATATTGACTTGAACATAACAGGGAAGATACTTTTTTTGTCTGTGCATTTCTTCAGATAATTTTTGAGCTATTTTTTCACGGTCGACAGTTTGAATAACATCAAAAATTTTGACAGCTTCTGCTACTTTATTGGATTGTAAAGGGCCGATAAGATGGAGTTTTATAGCTTCAAATTGCTGTCGTAGGTGAGGCCATTTTTGCGTGGCTTCTTGTACACGATTTTCACCAAAGAGTAATTGACCTGCTTGTAACAGTGGAACAATTTGTTCTGCAGTAACAGTTTTTGAAACAGCAATGAACTCAACACTTTCTAATGAGCGGTGATAGTCTTTACATGTTGTGGCAATGTCTTGTTGAAGATTTTTCCACGCATCAATAGTATTAATGGGGGAAGCATTGAGTGTGCTCATGTTTTGTTGTTCCTGTTTTTTGTTTAAAGTCTTGAGTCATTGTTTATAAAAGCTTTTAAAATTTCTATTGAAGAGGTTGACGATAGCTTTAATCCATGGTGAAGCATTTACAAAGCTTTTTGGTTTAATTTTGTAAAGAGTATAAAGAGTATAATGGGAATGACAATTGAGCGCTATAATCCACGTGTACGCGAACAACAATGGCAAGCAGTTTGGGATGAGAAAAAAATTTTTCAAACCTCTCATGATGATGGGCGTGAGAAATATTACGTTTTAGAGATGTTCCCCTATCCTTCAGGGCGCATTCATATGGGGCATGTGCGCAATTATACCATGGGAGATGTTGTTGCACGTTATAAACGTGCGAAAGGGTTTAATGTGCTGCACCCCATGGGGTGGGATGCTTTTGGTATGCCAGCTGAAAATGCTGCTATGCAAAATAAGGTGCATCCAAAAGTTTGGACCTATCAAAATATTGCAGTTATGCGTGGGCAATTGAAGCAATTGGGGCTTTCTTTGGATTGGTCGCGTGAGTTTGCAACGTGCGATGTGGAATATTATCATCGTCAACAAATGATCTTCCTTGACCTTTATGAAAAGGGACTGATTGCACGTAAAGTGGCCAAGGTAAATTGGGACCCCGTTGACCACACAGTTTTAGCCAATGAGCAGGTTGTGGATGGAAGAGGTTGGCGTTCTGGTGCTTTGGTTGAACAGCGAGAATTGACGCAGTGGTTTTTTAAAATCAGTGATTTTAGTGAAGATTTGTTAGCAGGGCTTGAAAGGCTTGATAAATGGCCAGAAAAAGTCCGCATTATGCAAAAAAACTGGATTGGTAAGTCACAAGGGCTTTTGATTAGTTGGGCTTTAGATAAGCCAAATATGGCTGATGATATATGCCAAGCATTTGATGAGGTTGTCTGTTATTCAACACGTCCAGATACTTTATTTGGAGCATCTTTTTTAGCACTTTCTATAGATCATCCGATTGCACAGACACTCGCACAACAAGATAAAGAACTTGCTGATTTTATTGAAAATTGTCGGTGCGGTAGCACGACAACTGCGGCACTTGAAACAGCTGAAAAACAAGGATTTTGCACAAAGCTTTTGGCTGTTCATCCATTTGATGCAACGGTGCGTATTCCTATCTATGTCGCTAATTTTGTATTCATGGATTATGGAACAGGTGCTATTTTTGGGTGTCCTGCTCATGATCAAAGGGATTTAGATTTTGCACGTAAATATAATCTTCCTGTACGAGCGGTGGTTTTGCCAAAAGATACTGATGCCAAGGATTTTACGATTTCTGACACAGCTTACAGTGGTGAAGGAGTCATGATTAATTCAGACTTTTTGAATGGTTTTACGGTGAAGGAGGCTTTTGAAGCGGTTGCTAAACGCCTTGAAGAACAGGTCTTAAATGGTCAGCCTCAGGGGCAGAGAGCTGTGCAATTTCGATTGCGTGATTGGGGAATTTCGCGTCAACGGTATTGGGGTTGCCCGATTCCTATGGTTCATTGCACTACTTGCGGGGTGGTTCCTGTAGCACGCGCTGATTTGCCAGTTGTCTTGCCTGATGATGTGACTTTTGATAAGCCTGGCAATCCTCTTACACGCCATGAAAAATGGCAAGAGGTGACTTGCCCTTCTTGTGGCCAGTTGGCAAAACGCGAAACCGATACAATGGATACATTTGTGGATTCTTCTTGGTATTATGCGCGTTTTATCACACCTCAAGCACAAGAACCAACAGACAGCCAAGCAACGGCACAGTGGTTGCCTGTTCAGCAATATATTGGTGGTATTGAACATGCGATTTTACATCTTTTATATGCACGTTTTTTTATGCGTGCGATGAAGCTTTCTGGCCATGTTAGTGTGGATGAGCCCTTTGAAGGGTTGTTTACGCAAGGCATGGTTGTCCATGAAACCTACCGAGATGAACAAGGGTGGGTCGCACCAGAAGAGGTTTCAATTGTTGAAAAAGATGGGAAGCGCCAGGCTTATAAATTGACTGATCAGAGTCATGTGACGATTGGTTCAATTGAAAAAATGTCGAAATCAAAAAAGAATATCATTGATCCTGATGATATTATTGCTTCTTATGGGGCAGATACGGTGCGCTGGTTTATGTTGTCTGATTCTCCTCCTGAGCGTGATGTTATTTGGACAGAAGCGGGAATTGAAGGAGCGCATCGCTTTGTACAACGCATTTGGCGCTGTGTGGCTTTGAGTGCCTCAGTTTTAAAGGAAGTTGAGCCGCGCACAGGCCACAAAGGTGAGGCTTTGATGCTTTCAAAAGCAGCACATCGTACGCTTTGTGCTGTGGAAGATGATTTAGAAAAGCTTGCCTTTAATCGGGCAGTTGCGCGCCTTTATGAATTATTAAATACAATGACGCCATTTTTAAATAAGGTGGAAAATATTGATGATGAGATGAAGTCAGCTTTGCGCCAAGCAATGGATTTTTTCTTTGCAATGATTGCACCTATCATGCCGCATTTGGCAGAGGAATGTCATGCTGCCTTTGGGGGGAAAACACTGATTTGTGAGCTTTCCTGGCCTGTTTTTGACCCTGCATTGATAGTTGAAGAGTTTATTACTTTGCCGGTGCAGATTAATGGTAAAAAACGTGGCGATATCACCCTTTGTGTGACAGCCAATAAAGAGGAAATTGAAGAGGCAGTTTTGGCTCTTGAATGTGTTAAAGCGCAGTTGGTAGAAAAGTCAGTGAAGAAAATTATTATTGTTCCACAAAGGATTATCAATGTCGTTATTTAAATGGGTGTTTTGTGCTGGTTTTGCTTGTTGTTTGTTCATGCTTCTTTATGGGTGTAGCGTTGAGCCTCTTTATCGTCAAAAGGTTCAAAGGGGGATACAGGTGGGATCACAAATGGGGCCGCAGGTGGGGTCACAACCGGGTGGTACTGCCTTGCATGGGAAGCATGCAGGTGTGGTTTCTCCAGATCTTGCTGCAAAATTTGCCACAGTTGTTGTTGAGGAACCTTCAGATCGTTTTGGTCAGATGGTCCGCAATCGTTTACTGTTTCTTATGTATGGCAATGGAAGCAAACCTTCAGTTCCGGTTTATCAATTATCGTTGCATACATCGGTTGCTACACACACATCTGTGCAAGTCGAGATTTATGAAGATCCAGATGGAATGGGGCGTTCTTCTGTTGGGACAGTGATAAGCAGGGCTTCTTATATGTTAAGAGATATGAACAATGTTGTTGTTGCTCAAGGAAAAGGAGCCATAAGTGCATCTTTTGACCGATTTCGTCAAGAATATGCGACAGTGCAAGCTGAAGAAAATGCGCAAAAGCGTGTAGCTGAAGAGTTGGCTGAGCAGATTTTTATGTTGCTTTCAAAGGATCTTGCAAAACTTTAAGCTCTTTTCATGCAATAGCTTATTCATATAATAATTTAAAGTTTGATTTGAGCTTAAAGTCTGGTTGGTGTTTGTTCAAGGGGGCTGAAAAATACTAATTGACTGAAAATATTTGTAATCTCTTTATCAGTTACAGGTGTTTGAGCACAAGATTATTTCTGAAAAATGGGTGGTTATATTTGTACTGCTTAATATTGTTTTTTGCATGATGAATATGCAGATGGGGGTGATTTAAGTTTGTATTATTTATGAGTGGTGCAAATTTCATAAAAGCAGCTCTATAGCATTGATTGTACAATCATTAAGCTTTCTGACAAAGGGGAAGGTAGAAGTAAAGGGGAGAAGTAAAGGTTGCTTTCTGATTTTGTAGAAAGCCAAAGTTTGCATAGTGTAAAAACGTTTTGTGTGGCGCAAAAACATAAAGTGAGATTTTTTTGAAATCCTTGTATTGTAAATGCTTTATAGGTTTTTGATCTATCAAACCTTAAGGAAGGTTTGGTACAGATATTAAAGGAAGTTTGGAAGACTAGTGTCTACAATTTTTGTTAAAATGGCAGCTTCTTTCATGATAGTTTCAAGTTTTGTTGCGGTAATTTGAAGGAAGGCAGGCCTTTTAATGAGAGCACAAATTGTTTTGGTGTTATTTTGATACCATCTTAAAAAATGTCGTTGAATTTTAAAATAAAAAGGAATTAGTGGTGGTGCACTTTAATGTAAATTATGTAAATAAAGAGTGTAGTTCTTAGATTTTTTCAGTGTTGGTGCTATCCACAAAAAATTTCATTTTCAATCTCTTTCATGATTTTTAAAAAATTCTTCATTGAAAGCTTGTGATGATTTCACTTTGTCTCTGTTTTATGGGCACTTGTTTAAGTGCAATCAAATAGGATAGGCAGGTTGGTTGATTTTTATGTAGTGAGCTATGGAATTTGTGCCACAGAAAAAGTAGAAGATAAAGTATTTAATGACCTGTAAAGTTTCGTGTGTGTGGGCAAGGTTGCGATGATTTTGAGAGATTAGAGAGTTTTAAGAGGTGGGTGCAGAACGAGGTGTGATTTGAGGAATTGAGTGATGCGGTGAGGTTGATGGTTTTAAAAAAGATTGTTTTGAGTAGCAAGGCTGTTGGCTTGAGTGAGGATAGAATGGGGATATTTGGTTGATTATTGTTGGTATGGGGAAGCGACAAAGAAGAATAAGTTAAAGTAAGACAAGAGTTGTTAAACTCAATGCAATGCCAAGAAAATGCCGTATAGAAGGGGAAATCAAACGTGACAGAAATAAAGATTGTTTCGGTTTTGGTGCCACTTCCTGTTCCCCATGCTTATAGCTATGAGGTTCCTCCTTCTATGGGAGTAGAGATTGGGTCTTTTGTTCGTGTTCCTGTGATGGGGCGTGAGGTTTGTGGTTTTGTGGTGGCCGTTGATGAGCAGACAGAAGATAAAGATGGACAGGGATTTGTTTCTATAGAACGTGAAAAATTGCGTTTGATTACGCATGTTTTTGATTGTCCACCATTAAAGGCTGAAATGATCGCATTTTTGCGTTTTGTTAGTCACTATACAATGACGCCTTTTGGTTTTGTTGCACGATTAGTTTTACGTGTGCCAACAGCATTAGAGCCGGAAGCACAAACTTTAGGTTTGCGTTATTGTGGGGGCAATGTTGGCCGTTTAACACCAGCACGTTCACGGGTTTTAGAGGTGGCGCGTGAGGGATTGGTGTGGACACACTCTGGTCTTGCTCAAGCAGCGGGGACTTCTGTCTCTGTTGTTGAGGGGTTAAAAGGGCTTGGGGTTTTTGAAGAAGTGATGATGCCAGCTCTTCCACTTGTGGCGATGCCGGATCCTGATTTTTGTGTGCCTGTTTTGGAGGAGGAACAAAAATCGGCAGCAGCTCTTCTGCGAGAGGGTGTTTTGTCTTCTCAATTTCAAGTTTTTTTGCTTGATGGGGTTACTGGGTCAGGTAAGACGGAAGTTTATTTTGAAGCTGTGGCTCAAGCATTAACGTGTGGCAAGCAGGTTTTGATTTTATTGCCAGAAATTGCTTTGACACAGCAGTTTTTAGATCGTTTTCATGCGCGTTTTGGAACATCAGCGGTTGAGTGGCATTCAGATTTGACACCGCGTCGTCGTGAACGTGTGTGGCGGCAAGTTGCAGAAGGGCAAGTGCGGGTTGTTGCGGGTGCACGTTCAGCACTTTTCTTGCCATTTCAAGATCTTGGTTTGATTGTTGTTGATGAAGAACATGATGGATCTTACAAACAAGAAGAACGTATTTTTTATCATGCGCGTGATATGGCTGTGGCACGGGGTTCTTTTGAAAAGTGCCCTATTATTTTATCTTCGGCCACACCTTCAATTGAAAGCCAGGTCAATGTTTTGTGGGGGCGTTATCAGCGGATTGCTTTGTCCTCGCGTTTCCAGGCAGCTGCACTACCACACTTACAAGTGGTGGATATGCGCAAAGGGGGGGTAGAAAAAGGGCGCTTTATTTCTTCTGTTCTTGAACATGCTCTAAGACAAACTATGGACAAAGGAGAGCAGGCTCTTCTTTTTCTCAACAGGCGAGGTTATGCACCTTTAACATTGTGTCGGGTTTGTGGGCATCGTTTTCATTGTATCAATTGCTCAAGTTGGTTGGTTGAACACCGTTTGTATGGTCAACTTAAATGTCATCATTGTGGTTATTATGAGGCTATTCCAGAGGCGTGTCCTGAATGTGGGACGCTTGATCATCTTGTTGCTTGTGGCCCGGGGGTGGAAAGGATTGCAGAGGAGGTACGCGAACTTTTCCCACAGGCGCGTTTGCTGATTTTGTCAACGGATTTAAAAGGTGGAATAGGACAGTTGCGACGAGAATTAGCAGCAATTGCAAACAAGGATGTGGATATTATTATTGGGACACAGTTGGTGGCTAAGGGACATCATTTCCCTGGTCTTTCTCTGGTTGGGGTGATTGATGCTGATCTTGGTCTTGCTAATGGTGATTTACGGGCAAGTGAACGCACTTTTCAGCTTTTATCACAAGTTACAGGAAGGGCTGGGCGTATGGGGTTGGAAAGTTTAGGATTGTTGCAAACCTATCAACCAGATCATCCGGTCATACAGGCATTGCTTTCGCAACAACGCGAGAATTTTTATACGCGCGAGATTGCCACACGTCAGCATTATCATTTACCGCCTTATGGACGGCTTGCATCTTTAATTGTATCTTCAAAGGAACGCAAGGCTGCAGAAAATTATGCACGCGTGTTACGTCAGGTTGCACCAACAGTACAGGGTGTATCACTGATGGGGCCAGCAGAAGCACAACTGGCACTTGTGCGTGGGCGATATCGTTTTCGACTTTTGCTGCACGGGCAGCGTTCGTTTGATATGCAAGGATTTATTCGTGAAATGATTGCAAATGCACCCAAAAGACCTGGTTCAGTTCAAGTTCAAATTGACATTGATCCACAAAGTTTTCTTTAAAAAATAAAGCAATAAAAAGTGAATATGTTTGTTGAAAAAAATATTGTTTGAGAGAAGGTAGTTTTGAAAAAAATGATGAGGTTTGTGGTTTTTATTGTTGCTTGGCTTTTAGGAGGAGTAGGAGCACAGTCATCAGTTATCCAATCATCGGTTACAGATGTGATTAAAAGCAATGAAATAAAAGAAATGCAAAGCATCGATGCAACAGTTTTTGTTTTTGCCTATCGCTTAATGAAAGAAAGCGAAAAAATTTTTCAACCAATGATTACTTCTCCACAACAAACAATGCAGTCTCTTTGTGGTTTTCCTGTGGTGCATTCACGCCAATTGATTTATCAATATGCAGCCTTTTATGACACGGTGCTTGAGCAAAATATTATGGCTTTTAATAAGGAGTTGAGTCTTAATGGAACAAAGAGGGAGGGTGTGATGACAGCACAAATTTTAGAGCATTTACACACCCATCGCAAATTGATGGAAAAGGCTTATATACTCAACCTTTCTGCAAATGTGGTGGAAGCTTTTTTGACAGATGAGAATTTAAAAGTAGATGTATTGTTGTCTAAATTTGGGGCTGATATTGCTGCTTTAGTGTTTGATACTTTTCATGATGCAGATATGAATCATATGAACCAGTTGAAAAATATGTCTGAAGACATCAAACAGGGCTTGAGAGAAAAATGTGGACCTGATAGCGATTTAGAAGAGCATTTTCCGGAGGTATTGTAAATATTTCATTTAAAATTTTCAAAAAGCGTTGCTTTGTGGTGTTGCGAGTCGATTGTGTCTATGCTAGGAGTGAAGAAATTTGTTCATTCTGAATTTCAAGAAGAAGATTCTTAAAATTTGAGATATTTGATCCATTTTGTTTGATCAAGATTAAAGAATCGCTAAAAGGAAAGAGGCGAGGTTTCGTGTCGGATTCATTTTCTCGTATGCCGTTGCCATTAGCGAGCCGACGTTATGCGCAAGCGCTTTTTGATTTGGTTCAAGAAGCAGGCTATGTAAAAGACTTTGAAAAGGCATTTACGTCTTTTTTAGATATTTTGAATCGCAATACAGATTTAAAGCGCTTAATACAAAGCCCATTTTTTTCAACAAAAGAACAAGTTCAAACGCTTGATTCTATTTGTGAGAGTTTTAAATTTTCTGACGAAGGGGCGGGTCGAATTATGCGCAATTTTTTGCGTGTTATTGTAGAAAATCGTCGGCTTTTTGCTTTGTCTGATATTTTACGTGCTTTTCAGTGTTATGTTGCTTCGTTTCGTGGGGAAGCGTCGGCACATATTATTTCTGCACATCCGTTGGATGTTCATCAACAAGAGGAGTTGCGTGTGGCTTTGGAAGGTGTTGTTAGGAAAAAAATTTCGCTACACTTATCTGTCGATTCAACGATTTTGGGTGGACTCATTGTCCGCTTGGGATCATGCCAGATTGATGCCTCTCTTGAGGGGAAATTGTCTTCACTTAAGCTTGCATTGGAAAAAGAGGTCAGCTGATGGATATTAGACCGTCTGAAATTTCAAAAATCCTAAAAGAGCAAATTAAGAACTTTGACCAAAAAGCTGAAGTTTCAGAAATTGGGTGGGTTTTGTCTGTAGGTAATGGTATCGCTCGCGTTTATGGTTTGGATAATGTCCAAGCGGGTGAAATGGTCTCCTTTTCAAATGGTGTGCGTGGTATGGCACTTAATTTGGAAATGGATAATGTCGGGGTTGTGATTTTCGGGTCAGATCGCGATATTCGTGAAGGTGATTGTGTTAAACGGCTTGGGTCTATCATTGATGTTCCTGTGGGGCCGGCTTTGCTCGGACGTGTTGTGGATGCATTGGGTAATCCCCTTGATGGAAAGGGGCCTATTCATACGCCGCATCGTCGCCGGGTGGATGTGAAAGCCCCGGGTATTATTCCACGTCAATCAGTGCATGAACCGATGGTGACAGGATTGAAAGCTATTGATGCGTTAGTTCCCATTGGACGTGGTCAGCGTGAATTGGTGATTGGTGATCGTCAGACAGGTAAAACAGCAATTTTGCTTGATGCGTTTTTGAATCAAAAGCCTTTCCACGAAAAGGGTGCTAAGCACGATCAGGATAAAGTTTATTGTATTTATGTGGCTATTGGTCAAAAGCGTTCAACGGTTGCGCAATTTGTTAAAGTTTTGGAAGAGCGTGGAGCTCTTGACTATTCGATTATTGTGGCAGCTACGGCTTCTGATCCGGCGCCGATGCAGTTTATTGCGCCTCTTGCTGGTTGTGCTATGGGGGAATATTTCCGGGATAATGGTCAGCATGCTTTGATTGGTTATGATGATCTTTCAAAACAGGCTGTGGCTTACCGTCAAATGTCTCTTTTGCTTCGTCGTCCACCTGGTCGTGAAGCATACCCAGGGGATGTTTTCTATCTTCACTCTCGTCTTTTAGAACGAGCTGCAAAGCTTAACGCTGACCATGGATCTGGGTCTTTGACTGCTTTGCCAGTGATTGAGACGCAAGCCAATGACGTTTCTGCCTATATTCCGACTAATGTTATTTCGATTACAGATGGTCAGATTTTTCTGGAAACCAATTTATTTTATCAGGGAATACGTCCTGCTATTAATGTTGGTCTTTCTGTGTCACGTGTTGGTTCTGCTGCGCAAATTAAGGCGATGAAACAAGTTGCTGGTTCGATCAAGGGTGAATTAGCGCAATATCGTGAAATGGCGGCTTTTGCGCAGTTTGGTTCAGATTTAGATACGTCAACACAACGTCTTTTAAATCGTGGTGCTCGTTTGGTTGAGCTTTTGAAGCAAAAGCAATTTTCACCGCTTAAAATACAAGAGCAGGTTGTTGTGATTTTTGCTGGTGTGAATGGTTATCTTGATTCATTGGCTGTTTGTGATGTTGGTCGATTTGAGCAGGGTCTGTTGGCGCTTTTACGTAGAGATTATCCAGATCTTTTGGATGCGATTGGTGATCAAAAGCAACTTACAGATGCTCTAAAGGATAAATTGGTTGATGTTCTTGATGCTTACAAGAAGAATTTTTCTTAAAATGGATTGATGGAATGTTTGGATGGCATCGCTGAAGACTTTAAGAGACCGTATCGCCTCGGTTAAGGCAACACAAAAGATTACTAAAGCCATGCAAATGGTTGCAGCCACAAAACTGCACCGTGCACAAGAGGCGGTTGAGGCTGCGCGCCCTTATGCTCAGCAAATGGCTCATGTTTTGGCAAATGTTAGCGCTGATATTGATGGAGTTGATGCGCCGATTTTAATGCGTGGTACGGGTCGCGATGATGTGCATCTTTTGGTGGTTTGCATGGCTGAGCGCGGTTTGTGTGGTGCTTTTAATGCGCATATTGCTCGTTGTGCACGTGAGCATATTCACGCTCTTCTCTCTAAAGGGAAAAAAGTTAAAATTTTAACTGTGGGCAAAAAAGGTGCTGATATTTTGCGCCGTGATTTTAAAGCTCTGATGATTGACCATATTGATTTACGTTGTGTAAAATCTATAGGTTTTGCAGATGCAAAAAGAATTGGTGAGCACATTGTTGATTTATTCAATGAGGGTGCTTTTGATGTATGTACACTTTTTTATTCTGAATTTGTTTCGGTGATTAATCAGCGCCCGACAGCTTTGAGTTTAATTCCATCTGTTGTTCAAAAGCACTCTGTTGGAAAAGTTGGTGTTGGTGAGAAGGGGGATAAGGGGGAAGCTTTGCAATCGGCTGTTTATAGTTATGAGCCTGATGCAGCTTCTCTTCTAGAGACACTTATTTTACGTAATCTTTCTGCGCAAATTTTTCGTGCTTTGCTTGAAAATGTCGCGGGTGAAATGGGTGCAAAGATGAGTGCTATGGATAATGCATCGCGCAATGCCGGTGAGATGATTAATAAATTGACAGTGACTTATAATCGTCAGCGTCAGGCGCAGATTACCACAGAGTTAGTTGAAATTATTGCGGGCGCTGAAGCGCTTTAAATTGAGAAGGTAGAGATTGATGGTAAAAGCAGTGACGTCAAAAAAAGGAGCACCAAAAGCTGAAGAAAAGAAATCAGCCGCTCGTTCAGGCGTAAAAAAGTCGCCTCGAAGTCTCAAGGGAGTTCTAAGAGTTCTGGTAATCTTACGCGCACTTCTTCTAAATCTGTTGGTGCTTCTAAGCCTGTCGGTGATAAGGGGGTGGTTGGTGAAATTAGGCAGGTGATTGGAGCTGTTGTTGATGTACAGTTTGAGGGAGAATTGCCGAATATTCTTAATGCATTAGAAACGGAGAATATGGGCAATCGGCTGATTTTGGAAGTGGCACAGCATTTAGGTGAGAATACGGTTCGTACCATTGCGATGGATACGACAGATGGTCTTGTGCGCGGGCAGAAGGTTTTTGATACAGGAGCACAAATTTGCGTTCCTGTTGGAGAGGCCACACTTGGGCGTATTATGAATGTGATTGGGGAACCGGTTGATAATGCTGGTCCAATTGTTGCGACTAAAATGCGTTCAATTCACCAAGAAGCTCCTGAATATGTTGAGCAATCAACGGAATCAGAGATTCTTGTTACGGGTATTAAAGTTGTTGATCTTTTAGCACCTTATGCCAAAGGTGGTAAAATTGGTTTGTTTGGTGGTGCTGGTGTTGGTAAAACTGTGTTGATTATGGAATTAATCAACAATATTGCAAAGGCGCATGGTGGTTATTCTGTGTTTGCAGGTGTGGGGGAGCGTACACGTGAGGGCAATGATCTTTATTATGAAATGATCGAAAGTCGTGTGAATGTGAACCCTAAAGACAATAAGGGTTCTGCTGCTGGATCAAAATGCGCACTTGTTTATGGGCAGATGAATGAACCACCAGGAGCACGTGCACGCGTTGCGCTTTCAGGTTTGACGATTGCGGAAAGTTTTCGTGATGAGGGTCAAGATGTTCTTTTCTTTGTGGATAATATGTTCCGTTTTACACAGGCAGGTTCAGAAGTTTCAGCCCTTTTAGGGCGTATTCCTTCTGCTGTGGGGTATCAGCCAACTTTGGCAACAGAGATGGGAGCTTTGCAAGAACGTATTACCAGTACTAAAACAGGTTCTATTACGTCTGTTCAGGCTATTTATGTTCCTGCTGATGATTTGACTGACCCAGCGCCTGCGACATCTTTTGCGCACTTGGATGCGACAACGGTTCTTTCTCGTGCGATTGCTGAGAAAGGTATTTATCCAGCGGTGGATCCACTTGATTCTTCTTCACGTATGTTGGACCCAATGGTGATTGGTGAGGAGCATTATGCTGTTGCTTGTCAAGTCCAGACAATTTTGCAGCGTTATAAATCTTTGCAAGATATTATTGCTATCCTTGGAATGGATGAGCTTTCTGAAGAAGATAAGGCTTTGGTAGGGCGGGCACGTAAAATTGAGCGTTTTCTTTCACAGCCTTTCCATGTGGCTGAAGTTTTTACTGGTTCCCCTGGGAAGCTTGTGCCTTTACAAGACACTATCAAGGGATTTAAAGGTCTTTGTGCCGGTGATTATGATGATTTACCAGAAGCGGCTTTTTATATGGTTGGTTCAATTGATGAAGCAATTGAAAAAGGCAAGCGTTTAATGGCGGAAGCTTCTTCATAAAAGGAGTTTTGTGGTAAATAAAAAAATTACTGCGACGGATGTTAAAGAAATTGTGTAAGGGATATTTGTCGTAGAAATGACAAGAGGTTGCTGTGGAAAACAATAGAGCAAAACGTTTTTTGTTTGAGCTTATATCGCCTGAGAAACTTATTTTTTCAGATGAAGTGGTATCGGTTGTTCTTCCTTCAGCTTCAGGTTATTTGACAGTTATGGCCAATCACGCGCCTTTAATGATTCGCCTTATGCCAGGAAGTATTCGTGTTTTATCATCTTCAGGTGAAAAATTGTTTGCTCTTTGTGGAGGGGTTGTGGATATTACACCTTCAAGATGTTCTCTTTTAGCTGAGGCTGTTGTTGCTGTTGATCATCTTTCTTTTGATGAACTTGAACAGCGGATTTTGAAAGTTCGGACAGCGTTAGAAGAGGGTTTAAATGATGGGGTTAATGACCCAGTGGAAGAATTTTTACATCAGCTGACGACTGTTGGTGGTGTGTTAACAGCGGTGTGATGCAAATGTAGGGAGTGCAGACATGAACGGCAAAAAAAGCGCGATTGTGTCTGCTAAAAAAAGTGAAGGGGATCTTTCTCAGTCTGGTCCTATTTTTGCAGGGCCTTTGCCGAAATGTTTTGTTTATATTTTTGCCTCTTTTATTTTGCAATGGGCTTATGGCTTAGGGGCAAATATGGTTCAATCCAACATTCTTCAACTTTCTGGTAATTTTCACGCGACACTTACTGAAACAACATGGTTGGTTGCTGCTTATATGGCACCCAATGTCAGTGTTGCGATTATGTTGATTAAGATTCGTTATCAATTTGGGTTGCGGTCTTTTGCTGAATTATCAATCCTTGGATTTGTTTTGGTTTGTGTTTTGCAATTATTTGTTACAGATTTGCATTCAGCTCTGATTGTTCGTTTTTTTGCTGGTATTGCCGCAGCACCAATGGCTTCATTAGCGTTTTTATATATGTTGGAAGCTTTTGCGCCGGAGAAAAAATTCACGATTGGTCTTAGTTTGAATTATATGAATGCAGCTTTAGCAGTTCCTTTATCGCGTTTGATTTCACCTCATTTACTGGAAAATAATGGAGGGTTTTCTAGTCTTTCGGCAATGGAAATGGGGCTTGTTTTAATTAGTTTGGGGTGTATTTTTTCTCTTCCGCTTGCACCTGTTGCATGTAACAAGGTGATTAAAAAGTTCGATTGGGTGAGTTATGGTTTGATTGCATTTGGGCTTGGTTTAAATGCAATGATTATGTCTGTTGGTAAGCTTTATTGGTGGCATGAGGCGCCATGGATTGGTTGGGGGCTTGCTCTTGCAATTTTGTCGTTAGTGATTGCGACCATTTTTGAGTTGAATAGAGAACACCCATTGATTGATTTACGTTGGCTGTTTAGTAAAGAAATGGTGCAAGTTGTTTTGGTATTGTTAATCTTTAGGATTCTTTTATCGGAGCAGTCGACTTTAGCAGCAGATTTTTTTGGACTTTTTGGTTTGTTAAATGGTGATATGGCACCGATGTATTTTGCCGTTACCATTGGGACGATTTTAGGAGGCGGGATTTGTGTTTGTTTTTTACGAGCTGGCCGTGAAGACTATTTTTATTTTATGTCTTTAAGCTGTTTGACGCTTGGGTCTTATTTAGATAGTTATGTAAATCACTTAACGCGCCCAGAAGATCTGATGTTGAGTCAAGGTTTGATAGGTTTTGGCTATGCACTTTTTTTACCTCCTGCTTTATTTAATGGGTTTGTGAGAGCAAATGCACGAGGTCCCAGTTATGTTTTAAGCTTTATTGCTATTTTTCTGCTAACTCAGGTGACGGGAGGATTAATGAGTGCGGCTTTTTTTGGAAGTTTGCAGTTTATTTTCACCTATAAACATTTTGAATTCTTAAAGCAAGAAATTGTTATTACAGATCCTCTTATTTTAAATGAGATAAATGCCTTATTATCGTCTTCTTATAATGCTTTAGATTCCAGTAGTGTTGAGGGTGGGCAGTTCATATCTGATCTGATTGGGCAGTTAAAGTTGACAGCAAATATTTTGGCTTATGATGATATTTTTCGGCTTTATTTTTATATTGCAGCGGTTGTATTAATTATTTTTCTTATCAAAATTATTTATCAATTACGCCCTTTTATTCTTGTGGAGCCGAACTGGAAAAATAAGGTAGTTTTAGTGAAGAAAAGTGAAAAAAGATGATAAGGGCATTGCGATCGAAAGCGACAATTGTTGCGTTTATATCAGGAGTTGCTGGAATTTTATTAATTTTATGGGCTTGGAAGCTTCCACCATTTGTAAGTGCTATTCAAATAACCGATAATGCTTCAGTTAAAGGGGACGTCACTTTAGTAAGTCCACAGATCTCTGGTGTAGTTACACAAATTTATATTCAAGATTATCAAAGAGTTGAAAAGGGAACTGTTTTATTTGAACTGGATGATACTCTTTTTCGGCAACAACTTTCCCAAGCACAGGCGATTTTTGATTCAAAGAATGCAAAGCTTGCAAGTGTTTTATTACAAACTCAGCTTTTGCAGGAAGAGATTGATGCAGCAGAGTCAGAATTGGCCCATTTGCAAAAGCTATCAAATGTTACTTCTAAAATGAAGAATTTAAGTGCTGATGACGCTTTGCATCCATCTTCTTCTCTGGCACAATTATTAGCAGCACTTGAAGTAAAACGCCGATTGCAAAAACAATTGGATCTTGAACGGCAAAGTTTACAGTCAGATGTTGCTGGGGCAAAGGTAGGGGTTGAGTTAGCAGAGCTTAATTTGGTGCATACCAAAATTGTTTCTCCTTGTGCTGGGCAAGTTGGGCTTGTTGGAGCGCGGGTTGGGCAATATGTTTTACCTGGAACGCAATTGGTGGCTGTTATTTCTGATGATATTTGGATTGTTGCTAATTATAAAGAAACACAGCTTGCTCATATGCGCATTGGACAGCCTGTTGTTTTTTTCGTTGATGCGCTAAATAACCAAAAATTAACAGGTCGTGTAGTACGTTTTGCTCCTGCGACAGGCTCTGAGTTTTCATTGTTGAAGACAAACACTGCGATTGGAAATTTTACTAAAATTGCACAACGTGTTTCAGTTCGTATTGCTTTAGATCCGGGGCAAATAGGGGCTGAACGACTTATTCCTGGTATGTCAGTGGTTACGTATGTGGATACTTCGTGACATATTTAAAAGGTTAAAGGATGTTTATTTTGGGTTTGATTTTTATATTGCTTGTTTATAGCAAATGGTTACTGATATTAGAGGATGTTGTCGGGTTTATAGTGTTTGTGTTATGGTATATGATGTGTAAGTTATTTTTAGGGTTTGGAGAAGGGGGGTGCCCGCTTTTTGGGCGGGCTTTAGAGGATCTGGTTATTTGATTTTACGTGTCAACAAGCAGCTTGCTAGAACGACGCCAGTGACAAGTGCAATCGTTGTTTTAGGGTTTTCTTTTACTTTTTTTTTCAGATCTTCAGTATGATTGTTGATGCGGGAAAGAGCGTGACGACCTTTTTGTTTCCATGTATCAAAGAGGTCGAAAATAGTATTTGAAGTATTGTTATTATGGCGCCAACTGCTGATTGTCACCAGTTCATCTTTTAATTGTGCGATATGGTTTTTAATTTTGGTATTTCTGCAACAGGGGGACTGAAATGTGCACATAGACAATTGCTCCTTCATATTGTTAGCGTCTCATAAATTAGAATTTTGTTGAAAGACTTACTTGTTATAACGACTTGAAAATTGAAAAGTTGCATGAGAAAAATGCTACTTATTGGTTTGTTGATCATGCACGAGTGTTAACCTACTTAAGTCATTTTTTGACTCATTTATTTGTTCGAATTATTCTATGATATGGGTAGTGTTGTGATAGTGTGATGATGAAAGATAGAGTGGGTTTTAAAAAATTGGGAAGTTGATGAGCACGCCATATTATTTATCTAAGCCTTTAGAGCGTCGCCGGTCTGTTGGAGTAAAAGTTGGTGATGTAATCGTTGGTGGTGATAACCCGATTGTTGTCCAGTCTATGACGAATACAGATACTGCCGATATTGATGCGACAGTTATGCAAATTAGTGCTCTTTGGCGTGCAGGTTCGCAATTGGTACGGGTAACTGTTGATCGGGATGAAGCGGCAGCGGCTGTACCTAAAATACGCGAACGATTGGAACAGTTAGGCATTTTTGTGCCGTTGGTGGGGGATTTTCATTATATTGGGCACAAACTTTTAGCAGCGCACCCTGCATGTGCTGAGGCTCTGTCAAAATATCGGATTAATCCTGGAAATGTTGGTTTTGGTTCAAAAAAGGATCAACAGTTTAGTGAAATTATTGAAATGGCTTGCCGTTATCATAAACCCATACGCATTGGAGTAAATTGGGGTTCACTTGATGAGGGGTTATTAACCCGACTTATGGATGAAAATGCAAAGCAAGAAAAACCTTTATCGACTGTTGAAGTGATGCGGGAATCTGTAGTTCAGTCGGCGCTGCATTCAGCTTTTTTTGCTGAGGAGTTGGGATTGAGGCGTGATCAAATTATTCTTTCTGCTAAAGTGAGTGATGTCCAAGATTTAATTGCTGTGTATGGCCTTTTAGCGAAGCGTTGTAATCATGCACTTCATTTAGGTTTGACGGAAGCGGGAATGGGAACAAAGGGGATTGTTGCTTCTTCAGTGGCTTTGGGAATTTTGTTACAACAAGGTATTGGTGATACGATTCGCATTTCACTTACACCTGAGCCAGGAGGTGATAGGACCCAAGAGGTGAAGGTGTGCCAAGAGCTTTTGCAGGTTATGGGATTTCGTCAATTTATGCCTGTGGTTGCTGCGTGTCCTGGGTGTGGACGTACAACTTCAACGATTTTTCAGACATTGGCGCAAAAAATCGAGGCCAATTTATGCAAGAATATGCCAGTTTGGCGTCAAAAATATCCTGGTGTTGAAGGTTTGAAGGTGGCTGTTATGGGATGTATTGTCAATGGGCCGGGAGAATCAAAACATGCTGATATAGGTATTTCTCTACCGGGAACAGGTGAACAACCAGCAGCACCGGTTTTTATTGAGGGCAAAAAGGTAAAGATTTTGCGTGGTCCCCATATTGCTGAAGAGTTCGAAGGCATATTGGGTGATTATATTCACACGCGTTTTGGACAGAGCTAGACAAATTGGGCAGAGCTAGGCAAACAAGTGGTTTGTTCTGCTCTTCTTTTGTTGTTGAAGTGGTATAATGCGTTTAGGGCGATTTTTGTGTCAGTTGAGAGAGCATTTAATTGTTGCGTGTGGCAATAAAGTGTGCTGCTTGTTTGAGTGGTGTAGCTTTATCACCAAAGGGGTGAAGAAGTTCTTCTGCTTGAGTAATGAGTGTATCTCGTTTTTTTTGTGTTTCTTCAATCCCGTGAAGACTGACTAAAGTGGCTTTATTTGTTTCTTTATCTTTTCCAGCAGTTTTGCCAAGAGTTTTGGTACTCATGGTGACATCAAGAAGGTCATCTGTTAATTGAAAAGCCAGCCCAAGATGTGTACCAAAGGTGGAAAGTTGCTCAATCTGAGTTTTAGAAGCATTGCCGATTATAGCACCTGCTTGGCAAGCAAAACTGATAAGAGCGGCTGTTTTCATGCGTTGTAGCATGATGATTGCATGATGATCTTGCGGTTTATTTTCGGCTTCAAGGTCGAGCATTTGTCCACCGAGCATACCACCAAGCCCTGCTGCTTGCGCAAGAGCTGTGATAAGATCAATTCTTATTTGGGAGCTTAGAGCACAGGCTTTGTGGGCAATAATTTCAAAAGCAAGGGTCAAAAGGGCATTGCCTGCTAGAATAGCTGTTGCTTCATTAAATTCTCTATGAACGGTGGGTTTTCCACGCCGTAGTGTGTCGTTATCCATAGCAGGAAGATCATCGTGAATAAGCGAATAACAATGAACACATTCCAATGCGACACCAATATCAAGAGATTGTTCAAAGGGGATATCAAAAAGTGCAGCACTTTGGATAACTAAAAAGGGACGCAAACGTTTGCCGCCATTGAGTGTGCCGTGACGCATAGCTTTGATTAAGATTTCAGGACGAGCAATTTCGTTGTTTTGGACTTTATAGTTTAAAAACGTATCAAGTCTTTTTTCAATATTGTGGGTATGTTTTGCAAGAAGGGCCATGAATTCATGCATCGTTTCTTCCTTTGTTTTTGCAAAATGAGTGAGTTCTTTTTAGGATAGGAAGGTGAAGAATGAAACGGTTTTTTAATGATCTTTAAATTCTATCAAACCAAAATAATACCGAATGGTTTTGAGTACCTAGCCTTTGAGGGCGCTTCAAGTTTAGTATGATCTTTGTTTTTATTATAATTTTTGCCTTTTTGTCTGGCTGTTTGGATTATTTTCATGTGGTGATGCGTGATTTGCAGTTTGATGATATATGATTTGATAAAACGGGTGGCTATAAGCGGGGGGGGGAGATTATGCTTATTTAATAGTGTATGTTTAATTCTTTAGGGATTATGGTTGATCTATCTTGTTTGAGGGAAGTCACAATTCTTGAGACCAATTCAAAGAGACTTTTTGAGGCTATCTGCATTAGTCTACAAGTCTACAGATCGTTTTTTAATTTTAACCCGGCTTGTTGAAAAATGAATTTCTTTTTTTGATGTTTAACCGATATTGTTTTCATTAAAAATATTTAAGTACACTTGTAAAATCAGATAAAAAATTAAACGAAAGTCTGGTCAAAAGATTTTAATCAGTGTATAAAAATGAAAATGTTTTTGTTAATAATGAGGATATTATTAAGAATAAATATTACTGTTTAAGTATTATTTATTCTTTTGTGAGTCTATTTGGAGTATCTCTTTATGGCTGTACCTAAACGAAAAACTTCTCCATCGAAACGGGGTATGCGCCGTTCGGCTGATGCCTTGAAAGCACCAACTTATATTGAAGATAGGAATTCTGGTGAATTGCGTCGCCCTCATCATATTGATTTGAAAACAGGTATGTATCGCGGGCGTTCTGTTTTACCCCCTAAAGATTAAGTACTGAAATTCCACCCCCGGTAATCCAATAGAGTGGATGAATAAATGGGGAGCCTTTTAATATTTCTTGTAAACAAGCCTCATTGTTGAGGAGTAAGACTTTTAGGTGGGGTCTAAAATTACCGATAAATTAGAATACTATAAAGCAAGGACTTTTGCAGCAACGCGTGTGGTGTGTGGAACTCTTCGTGTATGAAAAAGCGCTTGAAGAAAACTATTTGTGCTCTCAATTAAGGAGTACTTTTTACGAGTGCTTTTAATTTTCTAGCCGGTTTTGAGTTAAGCGAAAAAAGATATCCCCCTGTTCACATAGATGTGCACGGATTTTAGTATATTCTCATGATATTTTTTGTTATACAGCGCTTATAGTTTATCACGCAGCATAGACAGCACTGCTGTCACTTTTTTCTTCATCGATTCCAGCTTTAAATTTGCGCTTGGATTCTTTGGTAAGATGCGCCTCTATCAAATTGATAGCTTCTGTTTCAGAAAGATTATTGATGATAGCAATTTCACGGGCCATTCGATCAAGTGCAGCAGCATAAAGTTGACGCTCGGAATAAGATTGCTCAGATTGCAATTCTGAACGAAAAAGATCGCGTACTACTTCAGCGATGAAAACAAGATTTCCTGAATTGATTTTCGTGTCATATTCTTGAGCACGGCGTGACCACATAGCCCGTTTAATACGGGCTTTCCCTTGTAGGGTTTTTAATGCACGTTCAACAGAATCAGACTCAGATAATTTACGCATTCCAATAGAAAGCGCTTTTGCAACTGGCACTTTCACGTCCATTTTATCTTTAGCAAAATGAATGACAAAAAGCTTTAATTTATGTCCCGCAACCTCCTGCTCTTCAATTGCTATAATTTGCCCCACGCCATGTGTGGGGTAGACGATATATTCAGAAGTTGAAAACCCTTTAACACTAGAGGTTTTCTTTTGCTGGGACGCCATATTAATTTACTCCCTTTGTAACCAACAATGATGTTGGAAAACAAGTTGAAACGCCTGAAAACTGAGTCTTCTGCAACTTACGCATATTATGCTCATTGATATAGCATAAAAGTTAAGTGTTTCCAGTTACAAATAAAAAAACACTTCGCTTTATAAAAAAGCGAAACAAAATACTTAGTAAAATGGCTTTATTAGGACATTGTTAACATTTAAAATGAAAAAAATCAATCATTTCACTCAAGAATTTTATTATTACATGAAATAATCTAAGTTTTTTTAAAAGAGAACGATACATTACGGAGTTATTATTCACCACTTCCTGGATTTTCTGAAAAATACTTTTCTAATTTATTGGGAACACCGTCCATTTCTTTTGCTTGGGGAAGAGGACTTTTTTGGGTGGTTAAATTGGGCCATTTCGTTGCATACTCACGATTGAGTTCTAGCCATGTTTCTAGTCCTGGTTCTGTATCAGGTTTAATAGCTTCAGCAGGACATTCTGGTTCGCACACACCACAGTCGATGCATTCATCAGGGTGAATAACAAGCATATTTTCACCTTCATAAAAACAATCAACAGGGCAAACTTCAACACAATCAGTGTACTTACACTGGATACAATTATCGGTTACAACGTAGGCCAAGATTAAACTCCATTTCCCATTTTAATGATCTTTAAAGGGAATGATATGTACATCCTTATCGCTTTGAAGTTGGTCACGAAGAGTTGCTAATTTTGCAAAAGGTGAATCAGGATCAGGGGTTTTTTGCGTCTGAGATGGTTTGTTCTTTGTGTATTGAGTGGATGTTTTAGTGTATTTATGGGGAGAGGTGGTTTGTAATGCTTCTTTTTTGAAAGGGACTTTGTTTTTACTCGCTTCTTTTTTGAAAGTTTTTCTATGCTTGTTTTGCCATTTTTGCTCAGATTTACCGCGATTGCTATAAAGGCGATTGTATTGATAATTATAACGCCATAATAAAACAATTTTATCTTCTGTTGCTACACAGTTTTGGTGTGCAAAAGTACCAACGGGTTCAGCAGCTGGTAAATGATCTTTTGTACAAAGTGGTTCTTCAATACAAACAAATGAAGCCTTTTTTTCTTCCTGTGTTGCGTCTGATGTTAGGATGTTTTGCCATTGATTGCCCACAAATTCTGCTGGAGGATAATTCTCTTTGGTTATCAAATTATTCTCAAGAGATTCTTTGTGTGTGAGCTCTTTTTGAAGTTCAGTGTTATTCTTAGGTCGTGATTGATAACCAAGACTTTTAAGAATTTCTTCCATGTCTGCATTATTGGCACCAAGAATGGACATCATCGTTGGCGTAACAAAAAAACTTTTGCCATCATAAGCACCTTCAGGTTTGGGCTCTATGCCTGGCTTCCAGTGAAGTGCAGGGCGAATAAGGTTGGCAAGACGTTCTAAAATATCAATACGTACAGCACGTTGCCCTAAAATTTGATAACCAACAAGGTGATAAATTTGAGGATTATATGTTGGATCAATAATCAATGAAGTTCGCCCAGCAGTTAAAGCAGCTAAAATTTCACTTAAACCAATTTTGTCATGCTCTTCTTTCTGAAGGCTCCAAAGAAGTGTAATCGCTTGGGCTGCAGTGGGCTTGAGCATCCCTGTGGCGTAGATGTGAAAAGCCCCAAAACGGACTCCTAGTTGTCGTAACACTGCACGTGATTCTTGACCAAGGTTTTTGACAGTTTCAGCCACTTTTCGACGTGGTAAAATGCCCAAATTGTCTACAAGTTGTAGAGCAAGAGCATGTGTTGGTCCACTCAAAGTGTCAGCATTTTGTAAATCGAAAAGTGGTTTTAAAGCTGTTTCGAAGTGGAAAGTTACAAAACGCTCTAATCGTGCCACCACTTTATCGTAAGCTTCCCCAATTAATTGGGTATCTGCTAAAAGAATGAGCTTGGGCTTTAAAATATTATCAGTTGAAGTTAGTTGTGCCACTGCTTGGCCAATCCAGCGTACAATTCCATCACAGCTAAGGGTAAAATCTCCATTAGCTGAAGCACAAAAACGTGTAACACGTTGAGCAAAGGCAGTGGCTAAATCTTCATTGTTTACTGTATTGTGTGTTTCAGCTTCTGTATCTGTATTACTTTTATGGGCGTAAAAACGTAATCCCTCAAATCTGCCATTTTCATGGTTTTCGATACGAATATCATTCTTGTGAACAGTTTCGCTATCCATCGTTATTTTCTTTCTCGGCTTTTTATGGGCAAGAAGGTGTGTATTTTGACACTTTAATATCTGTGCCGTTTCTCTAGCACATTTGTTGCGCTTTCTTCAATCATTCTTGTGGTTTTTGATGTTTCTTTGCATCATTTTTGCCTGAAAATTTCTTCTTTGCTTGATTCAATTAGATCCTTTGCACGCGCGTGAATACAGGTATAGGTTGTTTTAAAAAAGCCTCAACATAAAGATGGGTCTTCTAACGTAAAAAACAATTCATTAGTCCTTCAACAAAAATAATCTGTGTTTTTATATTCTTCATAGCCTTGCTTTTGTGATGATAAAGCTGTGAAAAGAGGGTGCTTTGCTTTACTGCTGGGGGCGAGGTTTTTTCTATTTTTCATTGCACGTCGTCTTTTAAGTTTTCATCACTTAAATTGGGCTTTCACAATAAAAACAATTATAAGTTGCAAACTACACGTTAAAGTAGTATAGAAGAGATAAACAATTTTTACGTTCTTTTATACGAGAGAACAAGTGGGCCGTTATCAAATCAAATTTGATAATTTCAATCGCAGGGGTTGTAATGCGTAATCTTTCAAATGCAGTTTACAAAAGTAGCAAAAATTATAGCGATGCTGACAAGAGTCTGGGACGCAATATGATGCGTTCTGCAATGCAGGCGCCTTATCTTGAGAAAAAGAAGGAGCATGATTTAGCTTTACGCTGGAAGGACAAGCGTGATGATAATGCTATGCATCAAATTGCAGCAGCGCATATGCGTTTGGTTATTTCAATTGCTAGTCGTTTTAAGCGCTTTAAAATGCCGCTAAGTGACTTGGTTCAAGAAGGATATGTGGGGCTTTTAGAGGCAGCTGCGCGTTTCGAACCGGACCGAGATGTACGTTTTTCAACCTATGCAACATGGTGGATTCGTGCTTCTATTCAAGATTATATTTTACGCAATTGGTCGATTGTTCGAGGGGGAACGAGTTCTTCCCAAAAAGCTCTTTTCTTTAATCTTCGACGTTTGCGGGCTCAATTGGTGCAAGATGATAGTACCATGACCAAACAAGATATTTTTCGTATCATTTCTGAAAAGCTTGGTGTTTCAGTGAGCGATGTTGAAACGATGGATTTCCGCTTTTCTGGTGCTGATAATTCATTGAGTACGTCTGTTTCTGAGAATGATGACAGTTCAGTTACTAAAATTGATACTTTAGTGGATGAACAACCTCTTCCTGATTCTTTAATTGAAAAAGTGATTGATGGTCAAAGACGCACACAGTGGCTTTATGATGCTTTACAAATTTTGAATGAGCGAGAACTTGAAATTATTCGTTTTCGCCGCTTAAATGAAGAAAGTGCTACTTTAGAATTTTTAGGCGAGAAATTAGGAATTTCAAAAGAACGGGTGCGCCAGATTGAAGCGCGCGCTTTGCAAAAACTGCGTAGTGCTTTGCTTAATGTTAATCCCGCTGATGCTTATGAAGTGTAAGCATTAAAGTGTAAGCGTTTGGAGCGTAAGACATTAGGCTTGAAGTGTAAGTCATTTGAAGTGCTTAAATTAATGAAGTGCTCAAACAAGTCTTAAAAGTTGCTTTAAGAATTGAGATGTTTGCGTCTACTCAGCAATGATTTTAACATATTCTCCCTCATGTAAAATTTGGGTTGGAGAAATTGCATTCATGATGCGAAACAGTTTTTCTTTGTGGACTGTATCTTGCATTTTTTCAGCAAGGTCTGCGACGCTTTCTCCTTTTTTTACGCGTATAACACGAAGCCTTAAAGGTTTGAGTTTACTTAACGCCCGCGATGAAAGTAAATGAAAACTTTTGATTGTACTTTTGGTAATATGATTAAAGTTTTGAGGGTGATGAGGGGAGGCAGTGAGAAAACGCAAGATTTGGTTTTTAATGGGAATAACAACAACATCAAATTGCCAATGTTCATTAGATGCGTAGGCATAAGCTGCGGCTAAACCTTGGATGGTGATGGGCTTAACAGAGGCTTGATCAAGCCCTGCGACCCACCCACTTTTTAGATAATCACTAGCAGACATGTTTTCAGGTAGGGATACTGCATCAAAACGAATAGCGGTTTTATCTGGGCCACTGGCGACAACAGCATATCCTGATGTGTTTATGGTAAAATTATTGGGGATAGAAAAAGCTATATGCAATTGTGGGTGAATAAATTGATTTCCTCGGATATACCCTTCGTGAAGGCTTCCGCCAAAAATCATACCGTCAATATATTTTAGAAAATTGTCACGATCTGCTTCTCCAGTGTTAGGTGCACTGATTTCGTGAGCTTTTTTTATAGCAAGTTGGATTCGTTGTGGGGTGGTTGGATGGGTTGCCAAAAAATCAAGTGAAACATTTGTGGATAATGAGCTATTGCGAAAGGCACTGTAAGCTTCCATTGATTTTAGAAAGCGTGGAAATGCAAATGGGTCATAACCGGCTTGATTGAGCATTTCAATCCCAATTGAATCGGCTTGAAATTCTTGACTACGCGTAAATTGCGCCAATTGTTTCTTATCTTTCAAAATATTGTGCAATTTGGTGCTAGAATGCTCTAGTATGTTTGTAGCAGCATGATATGCAAGTTTTAGCTCAATTTCTTTTTGAAGACGCAAAATGCCATGATTGGCTATAATGTGTGCTATTTCATGAGCTAAGATTGCTGCAACTTCTGAAGTATCATTTGCCAATGCCAACATGCCACGGGTGACATAAATATAGCTTCCTGGAAGGGCAAATGCGTTGATATTTTCTGTGTCTAAAATAGTGACATGATAGGTTTGGTCAGGATTTTGTGAAACAGCTGTCAGCCTGTTTACAATTTTTACTAACATGTGTTCAAGTTTTGGATTGTAATATTGACCGCCATATGTTTGCAAAATACGTGAATGGTATGTGACTCCCAATGTAGTATAGAAATCATTTTTGTTGGTTTGGTCGACTATTTCATCAGTGTGACCTTCTGTAATGGAAGAGTGGGAAGAATGAAGTTTATTATTCACTTGGAAAGCAGTGTGACATGCAGACAATAAAAACAGGAAACTTATGATCGCTATTGACCAGATTTTTCTAAGAAAAACGCCTATTTTCTGAAAAAATCTGATGCTTTGAATTAAAAATCTGATGCTTTGGATCATTGTGCACCTTGTTTGTTGAATATTTTTCTTTAAGAACTTCATGTGTATTTTATTTATTTTGTTATAATCGAAGATCCTTTTGGCTTCTTTATGATGATAGCTTATAGAAATAATAGTAAAAGAAGTTTCATGAAAGGCATAATTATGTCATGACAACATTTACAATATTGTTAAATGGAGATATTTATGCCACTGATCGTTTGCTCAACCAAATTCGCAAAAGCCGAGTTATTGCTGCCGATGGGGGGATGCGTCATGCTGCAGCATTAAATGTGGTACCTGAACTTTGGTTAGGGGATTTTGATTCTTGTGATCAGACTTTACTGCACACGTATGGCGATGTTCCCCGTGAAGTTTTTCCTACTGATAAAGATGCAACAGATGGTGCATTAGCGTGTGAAAGAGCTCTACGTGAGGGAGCTCAACGGCTTATTTTATGTGGTGCTTTTGGAGGTGATCGCAGTGATCATAGCCTTTCTCATATGACACAAGCAATAGCTATAGAAGAGAAAGGTATTTCAGTTTTGTTGACCAGTGGTCGCGAAGAAGGGTGGCCGATTGTATCAAAGCCTTTTTCATGCGATTTACCTGATGGTTGCCTGCTAAGTGTTATCGGATTTTCTGATTTGCAAGGTTTAACAATGTCAGGTGTTCAATGGCCCATTTTGAACCAAAATGTGTCTTTTGGGTCTTCTTTGACACTTTCTAACCGTGTATGTGGAACTTTTTATTGTCATTTATACTATGGAAAAGCTATAATATTAGCATCTATACCTGCTTAGCAAAGTTCTTCTTAATGGATAAGAATAAAGGAGCAAAAATACAAGGGTATAGAGACTAATAAAACATACGAATTCATTTTGTATTTAACAAAGAAAGGGTTTTGATATGTTAAAACCAATTTTAACAATGGTTATTATTTTAGTCGTTGGTTTAAATTTGATGGCTTGTAGGCGCGTTGATCCAGAATTGTTAGATGCTCTTTTTAGTGATTTGTCAGTTAATAATGCACCAGGTGTTTGTGATAGGAAAGATAATTCTTGGCGATAACTTAGGAAAATTTGCGATAATTGTGAGTGCGACGCATACTTACACTGATTGCTAAATATTTGCACAACTCTTTATTGTTATTTATAATGTGAAACCTATATTACTGAAAGCTATATATATATTACTTATATTATAAGCATCTATACTTAATTCCATAAAGCTCTTCTTAATGCATGAAATAAAATAGCGGGGGCAGAAAGATATATGCTGATGGGGTGTAGTTTTGTTTTATTTGTAAAAAAGAAGGGATTTTAATATGTTAAAATCAATTTTTGCATTAACAGCTGTTTCAATCGTTAGTTTGGGTGTAGTAGCTTGTACTCCTACTGAGCAACAGATTGGAGAATATGGCTCTAGAATGTCAAGTAAATAGTTTGACAGGGGTTACAGATTTCTGGAAATTTTTGGAGTGGCTTTTAGTACGGCAATTGGTGCTGTGCGGATTAACTGTATTTGTGAACTTTTTTGCCATTTATAGTGTGGCAAAATTATAGAGTGAGCATCTATATTTAATTCCACCAAATTTTTTCTTATTTATAAAATAAAATAGCGGGGACAGAAAGATAGATCCTGATAGAGTAGGGGTATATCATTTTATTTTTACAAGGAGGACGTTTTGATATGTTAAAACAGTTTCAACAAATGGCGGTTATTTCAATCGTTAAGTTGGATTGAGTGATTTATATAACAACTAGGTAATAAATTGTAGATTATGATGTTCATGGTATCATCAAATGCTTTGGCTGAAGGTACTTTAAGCAGATACGGAAATTTCAGAAGTTTTTTAAAAAAGGCTCTTGGTGCAATATTCATACCATTGTGAGTTAATTGTATTTGTAGAACTTTTTATTGCCATTTATGGTAGAGCAAAGGTATATTATGAGTATCTATACTTATTCTGTTAAGCTCTTTTCAATGTATAAGAATAAAATAGTGAGAGCAAGAAGAGTAAGGGCTGATAGATACATGTAACTTTATTTTGTATTTAACAAAGAAAGGGTTTTGATATGTTAAAATCAATTTTAACAATGACAGTTGTTGCAATCGTTGGGGTGAGTTCAGTAGCTTGCACAACGACTGAGCAAACAGTTGCGGGATATGGTGTTGGTGGTGCTGCATTAGGTGCTTTGGCCGGAACAGCAATTAGTGGAAGCAGTTCCGGAGCGGTTCCAGGTGCAGCGATTGGTGCCATTGCAGGTACAGTAACAGGTGCTGCTGCTGCTCAGAAAAAACAGCAAATGTCTCAGCAACAGGTATCGTTGTGCACTTATCGTGATGTGAGAGGTCAACTCTATCAAGCTCCTTGCCCGCAACCTGTACCACAATTGTGCACCTATCGTAACACGAGAGGTCAGCTTTATCAGGCTCCTTGCCCACAACCCGTACAGCCTTATTAATGGGTGTACCACTTTTACGGCTTGATCGTATTGTTTTAACTTTTGGAACAACCCCTTTGCTCAATCAGGCTTGTTTATCGGTTGGGCAGGGGGAATGTATTGCGCTTGTTGGCCGCAATGGGTGTGGAAAGTCAACGCTCTTAAAAATTGCAGCTGGCTTATTAGAACCAAGTGAGGGTGAAATTTTTCACCATCCTCGTGCTTGTGTGCGTTATGTATCACAAAGTACTGATTTTTCAGGGGGGGATGATGTTTATACTTATGTAGAGGCTGGTTTAAATGATGGGTATGATGTTCAATGGGTGCAGACTCTTCTCAGAGATCTTGGTTTTGTAGGGACTGAGAAATTAGCAACGCTTTCTGGTGGAGAAAAGCGGCGTGTATCCTTGTTGCAAGCGATTGCAGCAAAGCCGGGTGTTCTTTTATTAGATGAGCCGACGAATCATCTTGATGTATCAACCATTGAGTGGCTTGAAGGTGTTTTGTGTTCTTTACGTTCAGCGATTGTTGTTATTTCGCATGATCGGCGATTTTTAGAAACGCTGGCACATTCGACAGTATGGCTTGATCGGGGTGTGACTAAAAGAGTTGAAAAGCGTTTTTCTGCATTTGAAAGTTGGCGTGATAAAGAGCTGGAAAAGGAGGCTCGTGATCATCATAAATTGGAACGTCAGATTGTTCGTGAAGAGCAATGGGTACGCTATGGAGTGAGCGCAAGGCGCAAGCGTAATGAACGGCGTTTGAGTGCATTAAAAGAGATGCGAAAGCTTCATCGAAGCCATAAAGGGCCTGTGGAACGCGCGCTTTTTGCGGTGTCTGAACGCCAAGATTGCGGTCAATTGGTACTTGAAGCAAAGCGGGTTTCTAAGTCTTATGGCGAGCGCGTTATTGTTAGAGATTTTTCATTGCGTCTGCAACGTGGTGACAAGATTGGCATTGTAGGTTCCAATGGTATCGGAAAAACGACGCTGCTTTCTGTTTTGATTGGTCACGAGTTGGCAGACAGTGGGGTGATTAAGCATGGGGTTAATGTGGCCATGGCTTTGCTTGATCAACAGCGTATTTTAAATGAGGGAGAAACTTTAGCACAGTATTTAACAGGAGGCAGGGGTGATAGTGTGCTCATTAATGGGCAACAGCGCCATGTTGTTTCTTATCTTAAAGATTGTTTGTTTTTACCCGAGCAAGCTTATACCCCTATTAAGGAATTATCAGGGGGGGAAAGAGCCCGTTTAATGTTAGCACGGCTTTTATTACAACCTGCAAATTGTTTGATTTTAGATGAACCAACCAATGATCTTGATATGGAAACATTGGATTTGCTTCAAGAACTGATTTCTGATTTTGCAGGAACAGTGATAGTGGTTAGCCATGATAGGGATTTTTTAGATCGAACTGTGTCATATGTCTTGGCACCTGAAGGTAATGGGCGCTGGACGCTTTATGCTGGTGGTTATAGTGATATGATGGCACAAAGAAAACAGGCTGAACTTTCGCAGCGTCAAGAATTGCAAAAGCCTATTGCGCGTGATCGGAAAAAACAAACAGCTTCTTCCTCAAAAATAACGCCGCGCAGATTATCTTATAAGCAGGTTTATGCGCTTGAGCACTTGCCTGAACACATAACGCTTTTGCAAAATGAGATCAGAAACCTTGAAAAGGAATTGTCTGATCCTGCACTTTATAACTGTGATCAGGCTCGTTTTGAATGTTTATCTGCAGCACTTGAAGAGAAAAAGAACTTGTGCACGCAAAAGGAAGAAGAGTGGTTAGATCTTGAACTTTTGCGTGAAACTATCGAAAAAGACAACTGCTTAAACTAATCCATTGCTTAAATTAATCCATACCGAGTGCATTTTTATAAAGTTGGATAATAGCTTCTTCTTCGCTGCGTTCATGATCTTCTTTTTTGCGCAGTCGTATAATGTGTCGCACGGCTTTACTGTCAAAACCAGATCCTTTAAGTTCTGTATAAACGTCTTTAATATCGTCGGAAATCGCTTTTTTTTCTTCTTCTAATCGTTCAATACGTTCGATAAAAGCGCGCAATTGGTTGGCAGATACGGCTTGTGTTTCATCGGTTAGAGTACTCATTTATATTTTTCTCCAAGGTATGTGTTATAAATTGGCTCTTTGAATAATAAACTCTTACATTAGGGATGCCTGAGGAGTAAGGAAAAAATCAATCGTTTCACTTTTTTTACAAATTAGTTCTAAATAATATGAATGAAGAAATATATGCGTGAGTAAAGAGAAGCATAAGTTTATGCATGGATAAAGGAAAGATAACAAAGAGATAAAATAAAAGTGTGATAAATCATGCTTAGAGCTGTAATATTTTGGAGAAAAAAGAAAAGAAGAGATGAATGTTTTATTGTAAGGATTGTTTTTGTAAGATTGGGCTTGAAAGTGTCAAAAAACACAAAGGTATGTTTCAACAAGGAGTGCAGAAAAAGTTGAAGGTTTTTCTTTTAAATGTTCTTCTTTTGTTCTTATTTACCGGATATGTAAAAGCTGATTTTCGGGTTTGTAATATGACTCAAAAGACAGTGGGTATTGCTCTTGGCTATCGCACACTTTCAGACTGGGTGAGTGAAGGTTGGTGGGTTATTCCACCTACAGTGTGTAAACCCCTGATTGATGGGCCTCTTTCATCACGGTTTTATTATTTGTATGCAGAAGATGCGCAGAAAAAAGGAAGTTGGGTTGGTTCTGTGACAATGTGTGTAAAGGATAGCAAATTTGTCATTGAAGGTGTTCATGATTGTTTTGCTAGGGGGTTTCAGAAGGCTGCATTTGAAGAAATTGATACGGGGGATCAAACTAGTTGGATGGTCCAATTAACCGATAAGCCTTTTTTGGATAATTCAACTTTGAAGTCTCCCAGTACTTTAGGAGGGAATTCACCATGAAACGTGCACGCAAGATTAAAATCATTGCGACACTTGGTCCTTCTTCTTTTTCAGTATCAATGATTGAAAAGCTTTTTAAAGCTGGAGCGGATGTTTTTCGGATTAATATGAGCCATACAGATCATGCAACGATGCGTGATGTGGTTGGGCGTATACGGGCTGTTGAAAAGGCGGTTTGTCGGCCTATTGGCATTTTAGTAGATCTGCAAAGGCCGAAATTACGAATCGGACGTTTTAAAAGTGGCAAAGAGGATTTGGTTATTGGGTAGAGTTTTACGTTGGATAATAAAGATGTGCTTGGTGATGCACGACGTGTTTTTTTACCCCATAAGGAAGTTTTAGCGGTTGTTAAACCAGGTGATCGTTTATTGCTAGATGATGGGAAGCTTGAACTTTTGGCTGAAATTTGTGATGGTGCTTCTATTAAGTGCCGTGTGATTGCTGGAACGCATATTTCTGATCGCAAAGGGGTCAATTTTCCTGATACGGTTTTACCTTGTGGGCCGATGACATCAAAGGATCATGCTGATCTTATGGCTGTTTTAGAACAATCAGTTGATTGGGTGGCGCTTTCTTTTATTCAACATCCGGAAGATATTTTATCGGTTCGCAAGCTGACACAAGGTAAAGTATCCTTGATGGCTAAGATCGAAAAACCTCAGGCTTTAGAGCATATAGAAGACATTATTGATGTGTCTGATAGTCTTATGATTGCACGAGGAAGACCTTGGGGTAGAAGTGCCTTTAGAGCAAGTGCCCTCTTTTCAGATGAAGATTATCAAAGCATGCCGTTTGGCAGGAAAACCTGTGGTTGTTGCAACACAAATGCTTGAATCAATGATTACAGCACCTGTACCAACGCGGGCAGAAGTTTCTGATGTGGCCACGGCTGTTTATGCTGGTGTTGATGCGGTGATGTTATCGGCAGAATCAGCTTCTGGTCTTTATCCTGAAAATGCTGTGGGTATGATAGATCGTATTGCAAAGCAGATTGAGAGTGATCACACCTATGCTACAATAATTAATGCGCAGCGCCCCAAACCAGAGGCAACAGAGCCGGATGCGATTTCTTTTGCAGCGCGTCAGATAGCTGAAACGCTGGAGTTGGAAGCTATTGTGGCCTATACTGCCTCAGGTGTAACAGGTGTGCGTACATCACGTGAACGCCCAAATAGACCCATCATTGCTTTATCACCGATTGTTAAAACAGCGCGGCGGTTGGCTTTGGTTTGGGGGCTTCATTGTGTGGTTAGTGAGGATGCGCATGATTTAGATAATATAGTTTATCATGCAGCTGCAATTGCTTTTCAGGAAGGATTTTGTAAGGCAGGTGATCGGTTTATTGTGATTGCTGGGGTTCCCTTTGGAACACCTGGAGCAACAAATTTATTACATATTGCTTCTTGTTGTTCAAATACTTCAAAGAGTGTTTGATGATTTTAAAGGGTGCTTAAAAAGGATGCTTAGAGAAGCCTGTTGAAAAGGTACGTACTCTTAACTTTTAGCAAAAAGCTTGAAAGGTGTAAGGCTTAGAAAATGTACGGTTTGTGCTTTGAGTGCTTTCAAGCTACAATATTCAATCGCTAAGTAATTTTTTGGATTTGAGTGATTTTTTAAGATTCACGAGAATCTTTATGCTTTTTTCTGTTATTTTAGGAGGGCGGGATTGGTCCCATTGTCCTGCAGTAATTGATCAGTTAGTCTTTCAATGTGCTGGGTTGTTTCTTGCACAATTTGGCTTAAAGTTTGGTCTCGTTCAGAGTTTTGTCGTAAGAGAGCTGCATAGCTTTCTTGCAGTTTTTTGTTTTCTCGTTTTATTTCTTCCATTTCATCGATAACCATAATGCCAGCCATAACGGATAAACGGTGATCACCGATTTCTCCAAAATCATTTTTCAGGTGTGTGATATATTGATCTAATTGGGCAGCAAGTTTCTGAAGGTGACTTTCTTGCCCTTTATCGCAAGCCATACGATAAATTTTGCCATCAATAGTGACAGAAACAGTTTCCATGTGTTTAAACCTTTACCTGTCAAGTACAATGCGAATTGTTTCCATCGCACGAATCAACCGTTTAGAAACCTCTTTATTGGTTATCTCTAGCTGTTCTGCATGGGCTTCTGATTTATCAAGTTCTTGAGCAAGACGGCTACGATCAGCGTTCATTTGTTGAATTTCTTCTTCCCATTCATTGTGTTTATCGATAATAGTGTGACGATTAATAATGGCAGTTTCTAAATTTCTGAGCGCTTTTTCTAGGTGCTTTAAAGCTTGTGGCAGAATATCAGTCTCTTGGTCCATAATGATCGTATCCTTTAACTTAAGCTTTCTTACAAAGACGAATCACTCATTCTCTTTTTTGCATGAATTTTATTGTGAAAGATAAAGAATATTTTGGCAAGAAAAGCAGGATGTTGGTATTAATTAAAAACTAGATTTTTAAACACTGTTGGCATAAATGTTATGAACTTAATTGGCATCATGTTAAGAGCATAAAACGTAAGTTAAGGGCATGAAATAAAAAAGAAAATAGAAAGACGTGATCACAAGGAGCATATACAGAAAAGTATATACGTATTATAAAATGTCTTCAAGTTGTCAAAAAATAACAAATTTAAAAAATGGTCTATCATTCATGACAAATACAGAACAACAAAATCAAATGGCCAATGCTATTCGCTTTCTCGCTATTGATGCAATTGAAAAAGCACAGTCTGGTCACCCTGGCTTGCCAATGGGGGCGGCTGATATTGCTACAGTTCTTTACACAAAATTTTTAATTCATGACCCCAAAAGTCCTCGTTGGCCCAACCGCGATCGCTTTGTTTTGTCGGCAGGGCATGGATCAATGTTGCTTTATGCTTTAATGTATCTTTCAGGCTATGAAGATATTTCCCTTGATGATATCCGCAATTTTCGCCAAATGGGTTCTAAAATCGCTGGGCATCCAGAATATGGTCATGGTGCAGGAGTTGAGACAACCACCGGACCACTTGGACAGGGGCTCGCCAATGCTGTGGGAATGGCATTGGGTGAGCGTTTGTTAAACGCACGTTTTGGTGATTTGATTAATCATTATACTTATGTTTTGGTAGGCGATGGGTGTTTAATGGAGGGCATAGCCCAAGAAGCAATCTCACTTGCTGGTCATTTAAAATTAAATAAGCTGATTGTATTTTGGGATGATAATAATATATCGATCGATGGGGCTATCTCTCTTACAGATAGTACAGACCAAATAGCGCGTTTTAAAGCGTGTGGTTGGAATACAATTAAGGTCAATGGGCATAATCAAAGTGCATTGGCACGAGCCATTGAAACAGCACAAACTTCTGATAAACCTACGCTCATTGCGTGTAAGACAATTATTGGTTTTGGAGCACCTCATAAGGGGGGCACCAATAAGGTTCATGGGGCACCTTTGGGAACAGAAGAAATTGCTGCAACCCGTAAAGCTTTAGGTTGGGCACAAGAGCCTTTTGTTGTTCCTGCTGATATTCTTGATAGCTGGCGTTTGGCCGGTCTTAATGCTGCAAAGGAGCGAAAAAAATGGGAAGCACAACTTTCTGCTTTACCTGTGTCGAAGCGGATTGAATTTGAGCGGTTGATGCGTGGTGATCTTGTAAGTAACTTTGAGAGTGTGCTTGATGAATATAAAAAACAATTAGTTCTAGATTGCCCGCATGTTGCAACACGTAAAGCTTCTGAAATGGCTCTTGAAGTCATTAACAGGGCCGTTGTTGAAACCATTGGTGGTTCTGCTGATTTAACCGGTTCCAACTGTACAAAAACAAGCCAAATGAAAAGCATTACTGCTGAGGATTTTTCAGGCCGTTATTTGCATTATGGTATTCGCGAGCACGCAATGGGTGCAGTGATGAATGGTCTTGCTCTTTATGGAGGGTTCATTCCTTATGGTGGGACTTTTTTATGTTTTTCTGACTATATGCGTCCTGCCATGCGCTTGTCTTCCTTGATGGGTTTGCGGGTGATTTATGTGATGACCCATGATTCCATTGGTCTTGGTGAGGATGGCCCGACTCATCAGCCAGTAGAGCATTTGGCTGCTTTGCGCGCACTTCCTAATCATTTTGTTTTCAGGCCTGCTGATGCTATGGAAACGGTGGAATGTTGGCAATTGGCTTTGAGGGCATGCAAGACGCCTTCTACTTTGGCTTTAAGCAGACAAAATTTACCGCTTTTGCGCCGGGACTATAAAGAAGACAATTTGTGTATGCTTGGTGCTTATGAATTACTCATGGCAAGTGATACAGCTCAAGTTACCCTTTTTGCTTCAGGTTCAGAAGTGGAAATTGTTGTAGAAGCTCATGCTATTTTAGAGGAAAAGGGTATTCCAACACGTGTGGTCTCAGTACCTTGTTTTGAACTATTTTTTGAACAATCTGCTTCTTATCAGAATGCTTTAATTGGTGATGCACCTGTTAAAATTGCTGTTGAGGCAGCTATCCGACAGGGGTGGGATTATTTCATTGGCAATGATGGTGTGTTTATTGGTATGGAAGGATTTGGTGCAAGTGCACCGATGGACGATCTTTATATGCATTTTGGGATTACATGTGAAAATGTGGTCACTGTTGTTGAAGAAAGATTGAAACAAATCAATGAGGGAAAAATCAAATGAGTATTCGCGTTGCAATTAATGGATTTGGTCGTATTGGGCGTTCTATCTTGCGTGCTATTGTTGAAAGTGGACGCAAAGATATTGAGGTTGTTGCGATCAATGATTTAGGTCCTGTAGAAACCAATGCTCATTTATTACGTTATGATTCGGTACATGGGCGTTTTAGCGCACCTGTTAAGGTGGTGGGTGATGCACTTGATGTTGGGTATGGTTTGATTCAGGTAACAGCACAGCGTGACCCGGCGCATTTACCTTGGAAGGATTTGGGTATTGATGTTGCCATGGAATGTACAGGTTTTTTTACCGAGCGCGATAAAGCCAGTGCCCATCTGGTGGCGGGTGCAAAGCGTGTTCTTGTTTCTGCACCTTCTAATGATGCTGATTTAACTGTGGTGTATGGGGTTAACCACCAGACTTTAAGTAAAGAACATCAGGTGGTGTCGAATGCTTCTTGTACAACCAATTGTTTGGCACCTGTTGCGCAAGTGCTCCATAAGGTTGTTGGTATTGAAAAGGGCTTTATGACGACAATCCATTCCTATACGGGCGATCAACCTGTTTTAGATACAATGCACCGTGATCTTTACCGTGCTCGTGCTGCTGCTCTTTCTATGATCCCTACATCAACAGGGGCTGCTAAAGCAGTAGGATTGGTTTTGCCAGAATTAAAAGGTCTGCTAGATGGGGTGGCCATTCGTGTTCCAACGCCTAATGTTTCTGTTGTTGATTTGACATTTACAGCTCAACGTTCCACAACTGTTGAAGAGATTAATGCTGCCATTTGTGATGCTGCGCAAGGCCAGCTTAAGGGAATTTTAGGCTATACAGAAGAAAAACTTGTCAGCAGTGATTTTAATCATAATCCACATTCGGCCATTGTCCAAGCTGAGCAAACCAAAGTTGTTGATGGTAAGCTTTGCCGGGTTCTTGTTTGGTACGATAATGAATGGGGTTTTTCAAATCGCATGGCTGATACTGCTGTGGCTTTTGCCAAAACCTTATAAAGAAAGAGGACTAAAAGAGGAGTTTTGGTTCCTTTTTGATAGGCATGCTAATGAGAGTTCTCTTTGAGCAGCGTGCTTTATAAAATTTCTTTTGAAAAGGGGAGTCTTTTTTCAAAAGAATGGGGGTGAGCATTGTTTTTACTCTTGGATTTGAGAGAAGTGTTGCTGTTTAATTGAAAGATTTCAATAAGAGGTATGTGGGTTGCGAGAACTTTTTGGGTAAAAGAATTAAGCTAAACAATTGATGAGAAGAATAAAAAAGAGAGAGTAGTAATGGGGTTTCGGACAATTGATGAGGCTGATGTTGCAGGGAAATGTGTTTTGGTACGAGTGGACTTTAATGTCCCAATATTAGAGGGAAGAGTATGTGATGAAACACGCCTTAAACGGCATAAAGAAACGCTGGTTGAACTACAAAAGCGTGGTGCTAAGCTTATACTGATTTCCCATTGTGGTCGCCCTAAAGGGCAGAAGGTTCCAGAGCTTTCGCTTCGTCCTGTTGCACAGGCTCTTTCCAAAATCATGGGGCAGGAAATTTCTTTTTTAGATAAATGCTTTGGCCTTGAAGTGCAATCTGCTGTTCAAGCTTTGCAAAAGGGTGGCATTCTGCTTCTTGAAAATCTGCGTTTTTATCAAGATGAAGAGAACAATGATGATGCTTTTGCTGAAGCTTTAGCATGCAATGCTGACCTTTATGTGAATGATGCTTTTTCTGTTTCTCATCGTGCTCATGCGTCAACAGAGGGAATTACGCATTTTTTGCCTTCTTATGCGGGGCGTTCTTTGCAACGCGAATTGCATGCTTTAGAACAAGGGCTTGGTGACCCGACGTATCCGTTGGCAGCTGTTGTGGGTGGTGCTAAGGTTTCAAGTAAGCTTTTTGTACTTAATCATTTGGTTCAAAAGGTTAATGCTTTGGTGATTGGTGGCGGTATGGCGAATAGTTTTTTAGCGGCACAAGGCTATGCTATTGGTAAATCACTCTATGAGCATACTTTAATGGAAACGGTTGAAGAAATTATTGAAAAAGCGCGTAAATGTCAGTGTGAACTTCTTTTACCAGTGGATGTGGTGGTTGGATTGCGTTGTGAAAAAAATAGCTCGCATCGTCAGTGTGATCTTGAGGATATCTCTAAAGATGAGATGATTTTGGATATTGGCCCCCGTTCTATTGCTCGGATTAATGAGATGATTGATACTATTGCAACTGTTGTATGGAATGGGCCGTTTGGTGTTTTTGAGGTTCCTCCTTTTGATCAGGGGACGATTGCAGTTGCGCGCCACGTTGCAAAACGTACTCAACAAGGTGAGTTAGTATCGATTGCTGGAGGTGGTGATACAGTTTTTGCGCTCAATCATGCGGGTGTTGCGAATGATTTTACTTATCTTTCGACCGCTGGAGGTGCTTTTTTGGAATGGATGGAAGGCAAGAGCCTTCCTGGTGTTTTGGCTTTAATGCAGGCTTAAATAAGTTCAGGCTTGAATAAGTTATGGTATATGATGGCTTGTGGGAAGTTTTCTGATGAGTCACTATTGTTGAGAGAAATTGGGAAAAAAGAGGAGCTTTTTATGAAAGAACGTCTTGAAGATATAGCGCTTTCTTTGGTCAGTGCAGGAAAAGGTATTTTGGCGGCAGATGAAAGCAATGCGACAATTGGTAAACGGTTTGAGTCAATTGGTTTAGAAGCAAATGAAGATTATCGCCGGGCTTATCGTGAAATGCTTTTTACTGCAAAGGACGCTATGAAATGCGCTATTTCTGGTGTGATTTTATTTGATGAAACCATTCGTCAAAAAGCATCCTCTGGTCAAATGTTGACTGATCTTATTCGAGATGTTGGTGCTCTGCCAGGTATTAAGGTTGATACGGGTGCTAAGCCTTTGGCAGCTTTTCCTCATGAGACGATTACAGAAGGGTTAGATGGTCTTCGGGAGCGTTTAAAGGACTATTTTACTTTGGGAGCACGTTTTGCCAAATGGCGTGCGGTGATTGCTATTGATGAACGTTGTTTGCCAACAAAAGGAGCAATACGCCAAAATGCGCAAGCTTTGGCACGTTATGCTGCTTTATGCCAGGAGGCAGGTCTTGTGCCAATTGTAGAGCCAGAGGTGCTGATGGATGGCCAGTCGCGCCAGCATTCAATTGCACGCTGCTTTGAGGTGACGCAAGCGGTTTTAAAGACAGTATTTACAGAATTATTCGAGGCACGGGTCGTACTTGAGGCTATGATTTTAAAACCCAATATGGTGATTGATGGGAAAGATGTGCGTAAAGCTTGTGTTGAAGAAGTAGCTGGAAAAACTCTTCGTGTTCTCAAACAGACTGTTCCTTCTGCTGTTCCAGGGATTGCTTTTCTTTCAGGGGGTCAGTCAGATGAGGAAGCCACGGCTCATTTATCAGCTATGAATGCTTTAGGCCCATGGCCTTGGACATTGACTTTTTCTTATGGTCGTGCGTTGCAATCTGCGGCTTTGAAAACATGGGGTGGAAAACAGGACAATGTTGCAGCTGCACAAAAGGCTTTTTATCACCGCGCGCGGATGAACCATCTGGCAGCTTTAGGACAATGGACAAAAGAGCACGAACATTCTTGTGCTTGACTATTTATATGAGCATAATACGATTATCGTGGGAATGGTAGCCATTGTCTGACGTATTGATTCGTGTGTATCATCATGATCGGGTTGTGTTTTGCCTTTAAAGCGCATTTGTTTATGTCATGTGGTAGAGGCTGTGGTTGATGGTGTTCAGGTGAAGGTTTTTCAAACATGCCCATAGGTGGGGATGCGTGCATAGGGTGAGTGCATGGGGTGTGGAAGTTTACAGGGTGGATGACCCGATGCATAAGGTGTGTGGGTGCAGTGTATAGAGTGGAGGCGGTGATTGTGGGGATGGTGGTCGTTGTCTGATACGTTGATGCAGTGCATTATCATGATCGGGATTGTGTTTTGCCTTTAAAGCGCATCTGTTTGTGTTTGCTGTGGTAGAGGCTATAGTTGATGGTATTGAAGTGAAGGCTTTTCAAGCATGCCCATGGGTGGGGATGTGTGCATAGGGTGGAAGCCATGGCCGTGGGATGAGAACGTGTGGTGGATGGCGTATAAGAGATGTGGTGATAGATAGATATGATGACTGTCAAAATGGCGGCCATTGTTAACGCGTTGATTGCGTGCATCATCATGATCGGGGTTGTGTTTTGCCCTTAAAGCGCATTTGTTTGTGTTATATAATGGAGGCTGTGGTTGATGGTATGCAAGTGAAGGTTTTTCAAATATACCCATGGCGTGGAGGATAAGGTGTGCATAAGAGATGCGATGTATTGGATGGGGGCGATGATAGAGTAGATGCGTTGGATGTGAAAGTGTGCGTAGAATGGATGTGGTTATAAGTGTGGTGCATAAGGTATGAGGTGCAGTATATAGAATGAGAGTGGGGGCGGTGATTGTGAGAGTGGTAGTATTTAGAGTGGGTATGGCTTCATTGTAATTGTAGAAGATTCATAAAGTGCCGTTGAAAGATAGGTGTGTGTTGTTTGGTTTTGTTTATTTGCTATATGAATGCACAGTGAGTAAGGCTGACCATGCTGGGTCAGAGGCATCATGGGGGGTTGGTAATTGGCGTTCGTTGCGCCCAGTAATATCGATTGTGTAAATTTTTGTTCCTACACCTGCATTTTGACGAAAAAACATGAGTACACGACCGTTGGGTGCCCAAGTGGGTCCTTCATTATGAAAACCTGTGGTTAAAAGTCGTTCACCTTGTCCATTGGGGTGCATAACGCCAATGGAGAATTGTCCCTGAAATTGTTTTGTGAAAGCGATATAGTCACCGCGCGGTGACCAAATGGGGGTAGAATAGTTGCCCTCATTAAAAGAAATACGGTGAGGATTAGTGCCATCGGCATTCATAACATAAATTTGTGGTGTACCCTCACGGTCAGAGGAAAAGACGATCTGTTTGCCATCAGGTGAATAAGAGGCTGAGGTATCAATCGCTTTAGTTGTGGTTAAGCGTGTCATGGTGCGTGTGCGCAGATCCATTGTGTAAAGGTTTGCACTGCCATTATTTTGCAATAAACTCATAATCACTTTTTGCCCATCTGGCGAAAAGCGAGGGGCAATTGTCATATTGTCAAAAGTTCCTATTAATTCTCTTTGCCCCATTTCAATTTGCTGAAGATACACATGAGGTGTTTTGTTCTTATCATATGCCATATAGGTAATTTCTTGCCTATTGGGTGAAAAACGAGGTGTGAGGACTAATTCTCTCCCATCGGAAAGATAGGTTAGGTTTGCGCCATCTTGATCCATAATAGCTAAGCGTTTAACTCGTGCATCACGCGGGCCTGTTTCATCAACAAAAACAATGCGTGTATCAAAATAACCGCGTTCACCTGTCATTTTACCGTAGATTTCATCTGCAATCATATGTGCAACGCGTCGCCAGTGTTCTGGAGTTGTATAAAATCGCCGCCCTTTGATTTGGCGGTTACCAAAGACATCCCATAGACGAAAGTCAATTCTCAATCGTCCACTTGCTTCTCTATTGACATGTCCGGTGACCAACCCCTGAATATTCGTATGCTGCCATTCAAGAAAGCGTGGTTGACTGTTGGGATTGATGATTGTTTCAGGAAAAGACGCTCTGCTTAGTGGTAAAAAAAGTCCAGATCGTTCAAGATCTGCTGCAACGACAGCAGCAATCTTCAACCCTATTGAATCGTTGGATATGAAATCTGTGATTGCGATCGAGATGGGGTTAAAATCAGCACTGGCAATGGTTCCCTTCAGCTGTGCGTGGGCTGATGAAAAGCTGGAAAGCCATACACTTATGGTAACAATTAACCAAGAAAAAAGAGTGTATCTCATTCCTATCATGCTGGATTTATCCTTTCTTTTAAGAGAGACAATGTCTTTCATATTACATGAGCTTGCTTTTGGATTATAAAGTTTTCTCTTGAAGGGGATCAACATTAAAATCAAAACCTTGCCCCCATAAGTTATATTGATCACGCGGGAGATCTGGGTAGGGTTGGCATGCAAAAACAGCTGCATATACTTGTTGAATCATGACAGTTTGTTGGCTTTCATCACCTTTGAGAGCTTCAATGATTGGCGTACCTATAATCATTCCATTACGGTTTAATTGAAACTGCAAACGCACAACTGGACGGTTATTTAAATTTCCACCAATAGCAACAAGTTTAAGCTTTTTTTGAATACATGCACCCGCAAGATTGACAAGAGTTTGTGCCATTTTTGTGGTGTCGCCAATATCTTTTCGTGCACCTTGAGATTCTTGTTCTTTAGAGCGTTTTGCTCCACCTCCTTGCGTGCGTGCACGATTGATCAGATTGCTTTCATCCATTGCTAAGATATCCTCAATCGTTTGTTCACCTTTTTTGTGAGGAGATTTTTGGGATGAAGCGTGTTTGATGGGTTTTGGCTTCATTTTTGTAGTTGGAAGAGGAGCGTTTGTTGGCAGCTCAACGATTTGCTGTGGTTTTTTTTCAGGTTCTGTCGGAGCAGGTATTTGCGTTATTTGAGGTGTTTCTGGTTCCTCTGGTAGTGTTATATTTTCATTTTTTGGTGTCTCTTCAGTGATTTTTGAAGTGATTTCTGGCGTTGTTTGTGGAGAAGACTGTGTTTTCGTTTCTTGTATTTTTGGTGTTGTAAGGGATTGTGCTTTTGTTTCAGATGCATCTTTTTCACCAAAAGAGAGAGGTGTTGTCTCAACATTTTTATTTTGTAGTTTTTCTTTTGGCTTTAAGGGGGTTTGACTGTCGAGTGTTCCATCACCTATATGGTGTGCATCTTCTTTTTCTTGTGGCCACGTGGTTGGTTTTGGTGCTGGGCGTTCGTTAAATGGCGCATTTTCTGAGCCTTGTGCACTTGCAAGCTCTTGATCAAGGGGAGCTAAAGTGATGGGAATGGCCTCTAATTGGTGTTGAGGAAAAGAGGTGGAATGTGTCAGGTGCATCCCACCCAAGGTGAGAATGGCTATATGGGCTGCAAGTGAGAAAGCTAAGCTTTTTTTCATGCTATGATGAGAACTTGTATTCATCTTCTTTAAGCCTTAGCCTTTTTTACTGTTGATCGACGTTGTATAGGACTGTTGTATGGTTTTGTATGCGCTTTTTGCGATCATCTAATTTTATGGTTTTATTATTGCGCTAAACTAGCTAAAGCAACTTGCGAAAAACCGGCCTTTTGAATATCAGCAAGAAGTTGTAAAACTTTTTCATATTCAACAGTTTTGGCAGCGCGCACAAAAATGCGTTGGTTTTGCAATGTTTGATCAGTTGATAGCTGCTCTTTTAATTTTGTAATCAATGCTTGTGATGTAGAGTAATAGTTTTGATTGATTGCAAAACGCCCTTGTGCATCAAGTGAAACTGTTAAGGGAGGGCGGTCTGTTTGCACTGGTCCTGCTTGGCTTTGAGGCAAATCAAGAGGAACACCATTGACCAAAAGGGGCGCGGAGACCATAAAAATAATCAATAAAACAAGCATAACATCTACAAAAGGCGTTATGTTAATTTCATTGATTAAATGATTTTGCAAGCGACGGCGTTTTCGTGTGTTTTTCTGAGAAGGAGAAGCAAGAGAAAGTGCCATTAAAAACCGCCTATCGCAATGAATTTGAGGTTATTTTTTCATCAATTTGCCGTGACATGATCGTTGAAAATTCATCAGCAAAGCCCTCTATATGCGTTATGATTTGAGTGCTTTCATGCATGAGTTTATTATAAGCAATCACAGCGGGGATGGCCGCTAACAGGCCAATTGCTGTTGCTAAAAGAGCTTCTGCAATGCCTGGTGCTACCACTGCAAGGGATGTATTTTGAGAAGCTGAAATCGAAAGAAATGAATTCATAATCCCGACAACTGTTCCAAATAAGCCAATAAAGGGGGCAGCTGATCCAAGTGTAGCTAAGAAGCCTAATTTTGATTCTATTTTTGCACTTTCACGCCCTAAGGCTAAGTCCATGGCTTTTTCAATTCTGCTTTGTAAATTCAACGATGGTTGAACCCCTTTGGTGAGGGATTTTTTCCATTCCGTCATTGCTGCTATAAAAACAACGCAGATGCTGTTAGTATGATGGTTTTGATAGGTTACATAAAGCTCTTCTAAAGATTTGCCTGACCAAAAAATTTGCTCAAACTGTTTGATGTCATAGCGTATTTTTCGATAAGTAAATATTTTATCGATAATGATCGCCCAGCTCCATACCGATGCAAAAACAAGCCCAATCATAACAGCTTTGACAACCAAATTGGCTTGCATAAACAAGCTCCACATTCCAAGGGTATCTGGAGAGCCAAGTTCTATGTGCGCCATAGTATCGTTCCTTTAAATGAAAATTTATTTACAAAATCTCATTAAAGCATATTGTTTTATAGTTTCTAAATTTGACAAAACAAAGTTTTAAGTTTCTAAACAAAAAGATGTTCAAGTAGAAAAAACACTCAAAACCGCTTGTTTTTCCTCTGTTATTTTAAAAATAAGTCAGTTTTATTTTGAAACAAGTATGGAAGAAAAAAGACCTTTAGGTAAACGGCGTGGTTTTCCTGCTTGATTCATAATAGCAAGCGTTACTTTTGCTTCGACTAACAGGATGTTATCACGCATGATTTGTTGATTCATGAAAAAGCGTGCCCCTTGAACACCCTCTAGTCGTGTTTTAACCGTTAAAAGATCATCCATGTGTGCAGGGCGGGAATAAGTAATGTCTATGCGATGCACGACAAAAAATAGTTTTTCCCTTTGTATACCTGATGGTGACTGTGTGCCTGATGCTAACTCTATGTTATTACACCCTATGTTTCGCAAGAATTCTGAACGCCCCCGCTCAAAAAATTCCAAATAACGCGCATGATACACAACACCAGAAAAATCAGTATCTGCAACATAGACTCTTGTAGGGAGATCATGAACATAAGCTAAATCATCATTATGATCGGCTGAGGTATCGGTGGTGTGAGTATTGTTGACACAAATATTGTTGGCGTGAAGGTTGTTGGTACAAATATTGTTGGTGCGAATATTATGGGCAAGAGGGGTGTTGGGGGGTGTATTGTTAGTATGGGGGGTATTGATATACGTGTTATTGGTGGTGGTTTTAGTCATCTTCTTTTTCCCATAGAGTGGGTTGTGAGGAATGATCTGTGTCAGCTGATGGTGTAGATTTTTGTGAGGCTACTGGTTCAGGGGGACAAAGCCCTAAATGCGCCCAAGCTTTTTCTGTAATAATTCGCCCGCGGGCTGTACGCTGAATAAAACCTTGTTGCAGTAAATAAGGTTCAATAATATCTTCAATGGCGTCACGTGGTTCTGAGAGAGCAGCCGCAATTGTTTCAATGCCAACGGGGCCGCCTAGAAAAGTTTCTGCAATGAGGATCAGATAGCGCCGATCTAGAGGGTCAAGACCGAGGTGGTCAACTTCAAGGCGTGAAAGGGCTTCATCTGCAATGAAGCGGTCAATTTTTTCTGCGCCTTTAACCAGAGCAAAGTCACAAACCCGGCGCAATAATCTTCCTGCAATACGTGGGGTTCCACGTGCACGACATGCAATCTCATGGGCGCCATCATCACTTATCTGGACTGAAAAAAGGCGGGCATTACGCTGAACGATATATTCTAATTCTTCTATGGTATAAAAACTTAACCGGATGGGAATACCAAAACGATCCCGTAAAGGAGTGGTCAATAATCCTAAACGTGTGGTTGCTGCCACTAAGGTAAATTTAGCAAGCTCAATTTTGACTGAACGTGCTGCTGGTCCTTCACCAATGATTAAATCAAGTTGATAGTCTTCCATTGCTGGGTAAAGAATTTCTTCAATAGCTGGATTTAAACGGTGAATTTCATCAATAAACAAAACATCACGTTCTTCTAGGTTGGTTAAAAGGGCTGCCAAATCACCTGCTTTAGCAATGACCGGTCCTGATGTTGAACGAAAATTAACGCCTAATTCTTTAGCCATAATTTGCGAAAGTGTTGTTTTTCCTAACCCTGGTGGCCCTACAAATAAAACGTGATCTAAAGCTTCTTGGCGTGCTTTTGCTGCTTCAATAAATATTTTTAAGTTTGCACGCGCTGCTTCTTGACCAATAAAATCATCAAGGACTTGTGGCCTTAAGGAACGATCTGGGTCATTGGGAAGGGGTATGGCACCAAGAAGGCGTTGGCTTTCATCTTTACGCATTGTTACCTTGTATATATGTTACCTTGTATTTATCTGAGCAGAAAAATATTGTATTTTAAAAAGTTACCTTGTGTTGGATGAATTGGAAAGCAATTTAAGACCATGGCGAATGAGAAGCGCTGAGGAAACAGTTTCTTCTTCAAGGCTAGAGAGTGCGCAAGACAAAGCTTGTGCTGCTTGATCACGCTCAAAACCAAGTTTGATCAAAGCCGATAGTGCATCGTTGACAGGTTGATTGGTTTCTTGTGCCTGGAGGTTTGAAGTAAAATGCGCAGTGTTTTTGCTCTCTTCATTAAAGGGCAGTGTTTTGTTTTTGAATTCGCTTATAATTCTTTCACTAACTTTTTGACCGATGCCAGGGGCACGTTTGATCATTGCTACATCATTTAATGCAATTGCTTGGGCAAGTTCACCGGGGGATAAAGTTCCTAAAATGGCTAAGGCAACTTTTGCACCTACTCCTGGCACATTTTGTAGCAGGCAAAACCAGTCTCGTTCAGCTTTTGTGGTGAAACCAAAAAGACGAATGGCCTCTGCGCGAACATGTGTTTCAATAAACAGGTTTAAGTGTTCACCAAGGGTTGGTAAAGAAGATAAAAGCCTGTTTGACACAAAAACACTATATCCCACACCTTGCACATCAAGAATGATATGATCGTCACAGATACTGTCAAGTATGCCTTTTAATTTGCCAATCATATATTAACCTTGTGAACTGTAGGATAAGTTAGTACGGTGGGTGCTGTGACAAAGTGCCAGTGCCAGCGCATCAGCTGCGTCACTACTGTCAAATTCAGCACGTGGGAGAAGAGTTTTGACCATCATATGGATTTGTTCTTTTGCACCATGGCCCACACCAATAACAGACTTTTTAATGGTGTTTGGGGCATATTCAGAAACTGGAAGACCTGCTTGGGCTGGCACGAGAAGTGCAATGGCACGTGCTTGACCAAGTTTTAAAGTGGCAGTGGCATCTTTGTTAACAAAAACATTCTCAACAGCTGCTTCATGAGGCATAAAACGATGTACAACATCAGAAAGCCCTTGATGAAGTTGACATAGCCTGGAAGCAAGGTGACTTTGTGTATCAGAGCGTAGTGTGCCTGATGCGATAAAATGTAGATGATTGCCTAATAGATCAACGACGCCCCACCCTGTTCGCTGTAGTCCAGGATCGATGCCTATAATACGAATCACTTTTACCATATAATTAAGCCTATGTTATTTCTTTGTTCTTGAATAGATGCAATACACAAAAAGAACATAGAAACATTAATACAATCCAAAAGAATACAGTAAAAACGCTAAAAGAATACAATGAAATACTAAAAGAGTGTAATGAAAATAATTGAAAAAGAGTTGAGCTTTTTATGCAGAGAAAGGTGTAGAGCTGAAAACGCCAATGGTGAGGAGCTGTTTTTTTAAAGTGGTGGCAAGGGATTTTAAGAGGTTTGAGAATGATGGAAAAGGGCGAGGTTGAGGATGGGTGGAGAGAATGAAGGGTTTTAGAATGGTAGTGGTGAGGTTTGAATGTGTTGGTGAGGACGTGTCTGGCAAGAGCGTGGAGGAGTAGGAAGCTTGCATTGATGAGAGGAAAATGAAAACAAGGTTGAGTTGTATCGGTGAAGGGTAGGGCATTTAAGGCGAGGGATGGAAGAGCGCGGGGCTGAAAACACTAGTGGTGAGGAACTGGTTTTAAAGTGGTAGCAAGGGATTTTAAGAAGTTTAAGAATGATGGAAAAGGGCAAGGTTGAGGATGGGTGGAGAGAATGAAGGGTTTTAGAATGGTAGTGGTGAGGTTTGAATGTGTTGGTGAGGACGTGTCTGACAAGAGCGTGGAGGAGTAGAAAGCTTGCATTGATGAGAGGAAAATGAGAACAAGGTTGAGTTGTATCGGTGGAGGGTAGGGCATTGATGTGAAAGGCGGGTTTGGGAGATTGGGAGATGACTTGGGAGAAGAGATCGGGAGTTTGAGGGAGTGCTGGTGGAAGAGGATGGCATTTAAGGGTGAGGGAGGGGAAAAGTGCAGAGCTGAAAGCGCTAGTGGTGAGAAGCTAGTTTTAAGTGACGGCAAGGGATTTTTTAAGAGCGCCGAAAAGCACGTTTGAGTAATTGAATTTGTTTGCTTACAGGATTGTTCTTTTTTAAGGTTTTGCAAGAGGCTTGATCAATATCATAACTGATATGGCGCATACGCTCTTCTAAACGCAGAGAACGTGCTACAAAATGGCGGAAAATTTCTGGTAATTCTGCCCAATGAGCGGTCTGAGGTCCTAGTGATGGTGTATGAAGAGAAATTTTTGCAATCTCTTTTTGTATTTGTTCAGGAGACATTTCCCCTTCACGCCCTGCACGAAAAAGCAAAAGTCGGGAGGCAATTTGCATCAGCCGTGTACTTAAATACATAGCTTCTTTTGCATAGAGTGCAGAAGTTTCGACTGAAAGGTGACGCGTAGCACATTTACCTTCTTTATCGATGTAATCTGCCGTTTCTTCAATAAGGTTCATCGTCTCTTCATAGAGGTGGTTAAAAACGCTTTCAAAAGCATCGTGTTCCATCATGATAATGGTTTTATCTTGTGAAGGTCCATGTGCACTCACGTCTTTATACTCCATACTCCAATATGAGAAATAATGAAATTAAAGATCTATTTTCTCATTGTTATAGAAAATGCCTTTTTAAAGGCAATTGCGCAATAGACTTTTTATGCTAAGGTTAATGAGCAAAATGGCAATATTTATAAATTTGTTTTGTTTCTTGAAAGTATAAGACGATGAGTTTTTTTTCTTTCATAATAGTAGGCTACAGCAAATTGTATTGCGATACCGCTTATCATCAAGAGGGTGTCAGAAAAAAATGTGCTTGTCGTTAGTGTTTTGAAAATTTGTCCGCACATTGCAAAAATAGTGCCGGTGACAAAAACTGGTAAGCTCTGTTTGCCTAAAATCGCTAAGGGGTGCTTTGGGGAGACGTGAAATCGCTCATGCAAGCAGGGGATACAAAGGATCAAAGATGCTAGGGCTAGAATATGCACTAAGCGGGGAAGGCTTAAGAACGTTTTATTAAAGTTCATAAGGGGTGAAGACCAGTCAGACGATCCAAAACTTCCCCACCACTCTAAGCGCACCCATAGCAGTGCAAATACAAGATAACTTGCTGAAAAAATCACAATTAAAGGACGAAAAATGATTTTTCCTCCTTGTTTGAGATATACAGCACTTGTTAACCCGATAATGAAAAGAAATTGCCATGATAAAGGATTAAGAAACCACTGCCCTTGGAGTGGATAAGAAGGTGGTGCAATGCTATAAAAGCCACATATAAGGTATATTATCAATGATATAAAAAGAAGAAGACCTTTATGTTTGTCTGTGAGATAAAGAGCAAAAGGGGCAAACAACAGGCAAATAATATAAAGAGAAAGAATATTATTATAGCCTAGTTGATGGCCAAGGCTTAAAATACTTAAAAATGTGATAAAAGGTTGTGTTAGAAATATCCTCATATTATTCATGGATAAAAGTTGTTCTGAGTGCCATAGGACAGAGGCTCCCAAAAAGAGGGTTAATGTGGTAAAGGTGGTAAAAAGATGTGCTTTATAAAGCACAAAAGCTCTCTTCCAAAGTTTTTGCACATATGAAGTAAGACAGCTTTTGAGGGCCTGAGTATGAAAGCTTAATCCAAGAGAAACACCTGAAAGCAAAACAAATATTTCTGCCGAATCAGAAAAACCGAAGTTTTTGTGTGTGAGATGTTCATAAAATGTTCCGGGAATATGGTTGATGAAAATCATCAACAGTGCTAAAGAACGCAACACATCAATACGGGTATCACGATAAGATAAAGGAGGGATATGGTTATCATAATTTGAAGGAAGTGTATCGTGAGGGAAAGTGCTATGATGTGCCATCAAAAATCTTTCTTTATGATCAAAGGGGTAAATCTGCCTTTAACAAAGCGTGACGATAAAATAAATCTTTATTTAATTTAATCTTGAAGGGAGGCTTTATGGCCCATCAGAAAAATAAACCAATTGAACATTGTTCTTTTCCTCAGTTGGTTCTAACATTGGACGTTCGGCGTATGATTGAGCCTGCATTTTTACATCAGCTCTTGCAAACAAAATCTTTTGCTTGCGTTATTTTATATGATTCATTTGTTGATCAAAGCGATGGTGCTTTTTTACAAAATAGTGCTCAGATGTATGCTGATGATATTCAACACAATGGTGCTGCCCTTATTATTGCTGAAGATAGCCGTGTTGCTGGCAGAATTAAAGCTGATGGGATGCATTTGGAGGGTGGTCTTGATGTTTTTGATGTGTTAGAAAATCAGAAAAAAAATCAAAAAATAGTTGGTTTTGGAAATTTACGAACACGTCATTGTGCTATGAATGTTGCTGAAGCTGGAGTTGATTATGTATTTTTTGGAAAATTAGGTGCTGATAAAAAACCATCTTCTCATCCTCGAAATATTACATTAGCAAAATGGTGGGCTGAGATTATGGAAGTTCCTGCTATTATTCAAGCAGGCAGTGATCTTGCAACTGTTGATGAAGCCTTAGAAACGGCATGCGAATTTATTGCCATTGAAGAAATGATTTTTGCTCATGATCACCCTTTTATTGTACTTGATAAGATTAAAGAAAAATGCAAAAATCTCCTTTTATCATAGAAAGGGATATTTGTGATTAACGGGGAGAGGACATCCATGATCAAAGTGTTTACGTATGTGTTGATTGTTACAGCTTTTTTGTCTTGCTCTGCTGTTGCAGGCCCTATTGGAGAAAAAGCAGCATCAAATGTTGAAGTTAAATCTACCAAAATAGAAGAATCACAAAATCAATCCTCTTTAAAGATATCTCAAAGCACGACAAAGATGCAAGATCGTGAGAGTTCTGCTCAAATATTAAAAGCAGGGCAATATGATGAAGCCTATGATTATTATATGCAAGGCGATTATTTAAAAGCTTTTCGTGAAGCACTCAAACGTGCTGAATACAATGATCCAGCTGCGCAAACTTTGATTGGTCAAATGTATATGGAAGGATATGCTGTTCCCCTTGATGGTGAACGCGCTGCTTTATGGTTTGGAAGCGCTGCAAGGCACGGTGATCCACAAGCACAACTGCGCTATGGTCTTATGTTGTTTAGTGGGACTTTTGTTACAAAAGACAAAGAGCGTGGCATAGAGTTTGTTCAAAAGGCACTACACGCTGGTGTGAAAGAAGCCTATTTCTATTATGGGCAAATTCTTCTTCATAAAGCTTTCGATGAAAAAAAACATCTTGAAGGTGTGAGTGTACAAAACCAGCAAGATGAAGCAAAAGAACAAGCTTTGAAGTTGTTTTTAAAGGGTGCTGCTCTTGGTGAGCCTGAGGCTGCTTTTGCTGCTGCAAAAATTTTGTCTGAGGGAACTTTAACAAAACCAAAAGATGATTATAATGCGCGAAGATTGATTGAGATTGCAGCTCAAAATAAGCATCTTATGGCTCAAATGCTGTTGGCACAATGGTTAATTGAAGGTCGTGGTGGAGAAACCGATTTTAAACGAGCTTTTTATTTATTATTTGACAATGCCGTTAAAATGGTTGCAGTAGCACAAGTTAATCTGGCAAGACTTTATCGCGACGCAATAGGGGTAGAAGGCGATATTGTTACTGCTGCTGCGTGGTATATGGTAGCAAAGCAAGCGAAAGTACAAGCTTCTGATCTTGAAGTGATGCTCCAGGGAATGGATGAAGCTCAATTGGAGGAAGCAGAACGAAAAGCGGTCGCATTCATACCTGTTCTTTAATGCATTTTGGGTGAAAATCGATTGGTATTTTTAGGAGATCATTTTCATCAAATCACTAAATCATTTTTGAATAATTTTTATAGAGGTTGTTTTTTGAAATCCTATAGGGTGATTGTTTGTATAAGAGTGGTTTTTTGCAAAATTGTTCAAGGTTTTCTTCCAAGATATTTTATAGTCTTGCAAAAAGCTGAAAGACTAGGGTACACAACGATTCTTATTTGAAAAAACCAAATGAGGGTTTTAAAAACCATAATGGTTTGAAAGAATAAAATAAGTTTTAAAAGATGTAATGGCTTGAAAAAGTTAGATAAGATCTGAAAAATTAATAGGTCTTTGAAAGGGACCAAATGGAATATAAACAATGAAAATTAATGGTAATGAAATTCGCCCTGGAAATGTTATCGAACATCAAGGAAGTTTGTGGGTTGCTGTTAAATGTAATGCTGTCAAGCCAGGAAAAGGTGGTGCTTTTAACCAGGTTGAAATGAAAAATCTGATTGATGGGACAAAACTCAATGAACGGTTTCGTGCTGCTGAAACTGTTGAGAGAGTGCGGCTTGAACAAAAGGATTTCACATTCCTTTATCAGCAAGATGATATGTTGGTTTTTATGGATTCAAGTTCTTATGAACAGCTTGAATTACATAGAGATTTTGTCGGTGATCGCGCTGCTTTTTTACAAGATGGAATGGTTGTCACTGTTGAGCTTTATCAAGAAAAACCAATTGGCATATCACTGCCTGATCAGGTTGTTGTGACAATTGCTGAGACTGAACCTGCCATTAAAGGGCAAACTGTCACCTCATCTTATAAGCCTGCAATTTTAGAAAATGGTATTCGTATTCTTGTGCCACCTTTTATTCAGGTTGGTGAACGTGTTGTTGTTGACACCAATGAATTGATTTATGTGCGTCGCACTAATGAAAAGGCATAAAATATGGCACGTTCTGCGATCATGAATATCATGGTTCAAGCTGCCCTTAAGGCTGGCCGCTCTCTGGTGCGTGATTATGGTGAGGTTCAAAACTTACAAGTGTCTTTAAAGGGGCCGGCTGATTATGTGAGCCAGGCAGATCGCAAAGCTGAAAAAATTATTTTTACTGAATTGATAAAGGCACGGCCTAAATTTAGTTTTCTGATGGAAGAATCAGAAGAAATTATTGGAGAGGATTTTCAACATCGTTTTATTGTTGATCCTTTAGATGGTACAACAAATTTCTTACATGGTATTCCTTTTTTCGCTGTTTCTATTGCTTTGGAACGTCAAGGGCAGATCGTTGCTGGCGTGATTTATAATCCTATTTTAGATGAGCTTTTTACAGCTGAACGCGGGTGTGGAGCTTTTTTAAACGATCGGCGCTGCCGTGTAGCGGCACGACGTAAATTGGGAGAATGCGTGATTGCAACAGGAATGCCCCATTTTGGAGGTCGCAATCATGCACACTATCTTGTTGAATTGCGCAATGTTATGAGTGAAGTTTCTGGTGTTCGTCGTTTTGGTGCGGCTTCTCTTGATTTAGCTTATGTAGCTGCTGGAAGAACAGATGGGTACTGGGAAGATAATCTTCAAATTTGGGATATGGCTGCTGGAATCATCATCGTTCGTGAAGCGGGTGGTTTTGTCAGTGATAAAGATGGTGGGAATGCTATGTTTGGCATAAAAAACATCATCGCTGGTAATGAATTTATTCATGCCCAATTAAGTCAAACCCTTAAAAAAGGTGTATGAAAGGCTAAACTTTAACTGGCAATCAGAAACACGCCAAGCCCTGTGAGTTCATAAGATGAGAGAAAAGAGGGTCTGCTTGCTTGTGAGATTGGGGGTAGGGGTGCTTGTTTTCAGTGTTGGTTAGAGCCTATGAGGGGGTATGATTGATGGAGCTCGTGATGGAGGAGAAGTTTGCCCTCTGGCTTGTGAGATTGATGGTAGGGCTGTCTGTTTTCAGTGTTGGTTAGAGCTTGAAGCGGGTATGTTTGATGGAGCTCGTGATGGAGGTATGTTGATGGGCTGGTGAGGGAGATATGGTTGATAGCACTCTAAATGTTTTGAGATTATTTGAGTGCTATATTTGGTGTGTTTTAAAGTTCTGGATATTTTTTTAAGCTTTTATGATTTTTGGTCTGGTGAAAATTGCAGTTGCGCCCAATGTGCATAAACCCCATTTTGCTCAATCAATTGGGTGTGGGTTCCTTCTTCAATGATGGTTCCTTTGTCGAGCACGAGAATGCGGTCTGCTTTTAAAACTGTTGCCAAACGGTGTGCGATCACCAATGTTGTTCGGTTGTGCATGAGCCCTTCTAAGGCTTCTTGTACGAGCCTTTCATTATGTGCATCTAAGGCGGATGTGGCTTCATCAAGGAGCAATAGTGGGGCATTTCTTAAAATTGCTCGTGCGATACCGATACGTTGTTTTTGCCCACCAGAGAGCATGATTCCACGTTCTCCAACCTGGCTGTTAAAGCCTTCTGGAAGAGATTCGATAAATTCAAGTGCGTTTGCTGCTTTTGCTGCGGCGATAACTTGTGCTTCATCAGCATCTTTTGCACCAAAGATAATGTTTTCGCGCAGTGTGCCTTCGAAAATAACAACCTCTTGCGGGACATAAGCAATTGATGAGCGTAAATCGTAAAGAGAGAGGCAGTTAAGATCAACGCCATCAAATTGGATTTGCCCCTTTAGGGGATCGTAAAAACGCAAAATAAGAGAAAAAAGAGTGCTTTTTCCCGCCCCTGAGGAACCTACAAAAGCAACAGTTTCACCAGCTTTGATGGAAAAGGATAAATTTTGCAAAACCTTTTCTTGGGGTCTGGAGGGGTAGTTGAAATCAATCTGATCAAAGACAATAGCTCCTTGAACGGGGTGAGCTAAAGGCAAAGGAGAATCTGGTGTTGTGATGGTTGGTTTTTCTTGCAACAATTCGGCAATTCGTTCTGTTGCACCTGCTGCTTGTACTAATTCTGCTCCAAGTTCGGATAATTGTGCAAAGGTCATGGCGCCGAAAATTGCATAAAGCACAAATTGACCAAGCGTACCACCAGACATGGTGCCATTTAAAACATCACGTGATCCGATCCATAAGACGGTAACAATGCTCCCAAAAACGAGAAAAATCGCACAGCCGGTGAAAAAGGAGCGCAAAACGACAGAAAATTGCGCTGTTTGAAAGGCGCGTTCAATAAGAGATGCAAAGCGAGCAGAAATAAAGTTCTCAGACGTAAAGGCTTGTACAGTTCGAATAGCGTTTATCTGTTCAGAGGCAAGAGCATTTGCATCTGCTAAACAATCTTGTGCAGTGCGTGTGCGTTGGCGGACTTTACGCCCTAAGATAATCAATGGAATGGCAACAAGGGGAATGGCAAGCACAACAAGAAGAGATAGTTTAAGATTGGTGATGACCATCATTGCGATTGCACCGATTATCACAATGAGATGACGCAGAGCTGTCGAGGTTGTTGATCCAACAGCTGTTTTAATTTGTGTTGTGTCTGTGGAAAGCCTAGACATAATTTCCCCGGAGCGAGAATGGTCAAAAAAAGAAGGTGAAAGTTGTGTGATATGGACAAAAAGATCACGGCGTAAATCAGCAACAATACGCTCACCCAATGTGATGACACAATAATAACGGCATGCTGAAGCAAGTGCTAAAAGTAAGGCTAATACAAATAAAATGCCAAAATAAAAATTAATATTACCGTGACTTGAAGCAGAAAAACCGTGATCAAGCATCTGACGAATGGCAAAAGGCAAGGCCAGTGTGACAGAAGCAGCAATAAATAAAGCGACAAAGGAATAAAGAACAAGCCAGTGATTACGTTTAATATAAGGAGCAAAAGTTGCAAGCAAAGCAAAAGAAACTCTTTTTTTAGAAGGTTGTGCAAATTTGTCAGAATGATTTGATGGCTTTGTGGGGATGTGCTTATTCATCTTATTCCTTATCTTTTTATTTTGTTCCTTAGAAGACTTTTTTATTCCTTATAAGATTTCACGGATTGATAGGCTTTGCACACTTGTTTTTTTATGTACGCTCAGCTATAAAAATCTCAATTACAACTAATGTATCAAAAAGACGAAGCGAGCGCACTTAAAAAAGCAAACAGCGCTTTTTCGTTATGTAAAACGAAAGTATGCCGTATGAAAGCGAATATTCATCCTGATTATCATATGATTTATGTTGTTATGACTGATGGAACTAAATATGAGACTCGCTCAACATGGGGAAAAGAGGGAGATACCCTTTCTCTAGATATTGATCCTACAACCCACCCAGCCTGGATTGGTGGTTCTCAGACATTGGTCGATCGTGGTGGTCGTGTTTCTAAATTCAAAAATCGCTTCGGTAATCTCGGCGTTTAGAATATTAAAATATTCAATCCCTAAAGATAATATTAAGATAGTATTTTGAAGTTTGCGATGTGAGGATTGAGCGCATTTGAGTGCAGGGATTTGGCGTGTTGTGGGATGGGGCATTCAAGCTTTCAGACGCAAAATTCAGATTTCAAGACACGGCATGTGAGGTTTGAGGCGATTTGCCAGAGTTGAAATTATGTGGGGAGCGTGACGATTTAAGGGGGGTGAGGGTTTTGAAGTCTAAGGGAGTGTACACCGATTTTTAAGGTGAAGTCAGTTTTCAAGAACATAGGCATGTGAGGTTTGAAGCGATTTGCCAGAGTTGAAATCGTTTGAGGAGCGTGAAGATTTAAGAGGGGTGAGGTTTTTGAAGTCTAAGGGGGTGTACACCGATTTTTAAGGTGAAGTCAATTTTCAAGAACACAGGCATGTGAGGTTTGAGGTGATTTGCCAGAGTTGAAATTATGTGGGGAGCGTGACGATTTAAAAGGGAAGTGAACAGTCAAAGGCACTATAAGGCGGCACTATGGTGTATGGTGGATATGCGTGTGGTGAGAGAGTTTTGCGTACCGAATGCTCAACTCATGTATTGGAAATACTCAATTGAAAGTCTCAAGAGAGTCAATTTATAAAAACTAAAAAAATAAAAAAAGCTTCTTGTTGCTTTCAAAGAGGCATTCTTTGATGCATTCCAATCAAACTTCGTGGTAATGGAGCAGGTGGTGATTTATGGCGATAGCTTGGCTAAGATTTCATCACTGACATCGAAATTGGCATAAACATTTTGCACGTCATCATCGTCTTCTAATGTGGTGAGAAGACGTAGGATAGACAGAGCTTTTTCTTCATCCACGGGGGCAAGGGTAGTTGCTTTCCAAACGGTTTTAATGGACTGCGCTTCGCCAAGTGTTGCTTCTAATATTTTTGAAACCTCACCAATATTTTCAAAGGCACATAGAATGTGGTGGCCAGTCTCTTCTGTTTGAACATCTTCAGCACCAGCTTCAATGGCTGCTTCCATGATAGTGTCTGGTGTGCCTGCTTCAAGATTATAGATAATCTCACCGATTCGGTTAAACATAAAACTGACAGATCCTGTTTCCCCTAAAGCCCCGCCAGATTTGGTAAAGGCAGCACGCACATTGGAAGCGGTGCGGTTGCGGTTATCGGTTAAAGCTTCAACAATGATTGCAACACCGCCTGGGCCATAGCCTTCATAGCGCACTTCATCATAATTTTCGACATCACCGCCTGAGGCTTTTTTAATGGCGCGTTCAATATTATCCTTCGGCATAGATTGCGATTTAGCGTTCTGGATAGCCAGTCTTAAACGCGGATTCATTGCCGGATCAGGAGCACCTTGTTTGGCTGCAACTGTAATTTCACGTGCAAGCTTAGAGAACATTTTTGAGCGTATCGCATCTTGACGCCCTTTACGGTGCATAATATTTTTAAATTGTGAGTGGCCTGCCATGGCTTCCCTTTCAGTTTGGACGATTACACACCTTGTCTGGCAAGGTATACGTTTATAGGTTGTCTGGCAAAATATATTGTTTAGCAAAATAATATATGTTGTCTAACAAAAATATATATTGCAACTAGGGTGCGCAAATTGAAAAAAACTTATAAGAAGATTCATGAAAAAGGTAAATACACTCTTGTTATGATCATCTAAAGACATGTGTCTTGTCGTGGTAAAAAAATCACGCTATAAAGGCGGGTAGTTTCATGAAAAAGGGGGAGATTTCGTGGAAAAATGGTTTACTCTATGGCTCTTTATTAGAAGCCGTGATAAGCTATTGTACATTTCAGAGATAAACGCCCAGAGTTCTTAAAGTGAGTAGTAACTTGCCTTTAGTCTTAAAAAGGCAAACAAAAGGATAGTATAAAGATGGCAACAAAACTTTTGATGCCCAAAGCGACAGCTGTGTGGTTGGTTGATAACACGGCACTTTCTTTTGATCAGATTGCAGAATTTTGTCAGTTGCATGTTTTGGAAGTAAAAGCCATTGCTGATGGTGAATCTGCTCATGGGGTTAGAGGTCTTGATCCCATTAGTTCTGGACAATTGACACGCAGTGAAATTGCTCGTGTGGAGGCTGATCCAAAAGCACGTTTAAAGGTTTGCGAATCAAGGGTGCGTATTCCAACGCCAAAACGCAAACGCGCTCACTACATCCCTTTGTCTCGACGCCAAGATCGCCCCAATGGGATTTTATGGTTAGTGCTTAATCATCCTGAGTTAAAAGATGCACAGATTTCACGATTGATTGGAACAACAAAAACAACCATTGAGCAAATTCGCAATCGGACACATTGGAACAGTGCTAATTTAGTTCCTCTTGACCCTGTGGGACTTGGTTTGTGCTTGCAAATTGATTTGGATATTGAACTCCAACGGGCTGCAAAAAATTGTCCTCTCCCTGCACAACAAAAGAGTGAAACTTTGCTTCCTGCATCAGTGACAGAAAATTTTGCTCTTGGTGATGGTAAATCTCAATCGGCTGCCAATGTTGAGGATGAACCAATTGTGGACAAAAATCTTGATGCTGATAAGGTTTTTGCTAAATTAAATGCGCTCAAAAAAGATCAATCAGATAGCTAATGTTGGCGTTATAATGTTAGCATTATAAAGTGGTAGTAGTTTATTTTTGTGCAAGGGGGCTTTAAGATTTTGCTTTTCTCTCATTGAGAATGAAAATATTGAGAAGGAGATTTTGTATCTTAAATAATAGTGAGTCTCAAATAATGGTACGTTTGAGATTAGTTACCAATGTTGGGAATGAAGCAATTGTAGGCAAAATCTTGATGTTGATAATTTTTTCCAAACTACAATGTGTTTTTAAAAAGCCGTTCAGATTACTAAAGTGGGCATATAGAGTGTGCAGCTTGAAAGGGTCTTGGATTAAGGGGGTAAACATTAAAGGTGCGCAAAAAAGTAAAGAACAGAGTGAAAAGACTTGAAAATGGCTACAAAAAGGAGGACAATGCAGATGACAAAAGGAGTGTTGCTGAGTGTCGCTTAAGTGCAATATTTGCTTTGTGTGATAAAATTTTTAGGGGATAATGTGTTAAAAGTCCTTAACTTTGATGTTTTTTATTAAGGAGAATCAGCATATGGAGTTTATCCAAAACATGCTTCGTTGTCCACTTGTTGTGGTCTTTTTTTTCTTGTTGGCTGTTGTTGGTTGTGCCAAAAAGAATCTCAATGAAACAAGTGGCATGCATTCTTCTATGGGGGATGCAAATTTTAGTAGTGCTGTAAGTGGTTCAACACAAGATTTTACGGTAAATGTGGGGGACCGTGTTTTCTTTAGTCTTAACTCTTCCTCTATTGAGCCTGATGCTGAGCGCGTTTTGAAGCGTCAAGCAGAATGGTTGTTGCGTTATCCTCACTATTTTATTACTGTTGAAGGGCATGCTGATGACCGTGGAACACGCGAATATAACTTAGCCCTTGGGCAGCGCCGTTCTGTTACTGTTCGCGATTATCTCATTTCTCTTGGTGTGTCTTCACAGCGGATGAGAACAATTTCTTACGGAAAAGAAAGGCCTGTTGCTGTATGTGATGATATTTCATGTTGGAACCAAAATCGGCGTGTTGTTTTGGTAATCAGTTCCGTAAACGGAGGTTAAAATTTATAAACGGTGATTAAAGCCGTAGATAGATGGTGATTAAAAAGTGAAATCGATGATCTGTTAGAGATCATTAACAAGTATTTAGGGGAGAAAAGATTTTGCATGCTGGGCGCAAAAAAGGCTGGAAAGCTAGTTTTTTGGATCAATTATTATTATGGCGTGCTTGCATTGTTACATTAATTGTGGTGGTTTGTTTTTTGGGGCCTGTTCAAAGTATGCCTCAAAATGCTATTCAATTTTCTAATCACAGTTTAAATTCATATTATGGTCACAGTTTGGGCGCATTGGTTGCCTACAGCATGAACCCATCTCTCCCCCAGAGTATGGGTTCGGCTTTTGATCAGAGTTTGGGCACATTGGTTGCTCAAAGTGTGGATCCATCTCTTTCCCCTTCGAGTATGGGTCTATTTTCTGATCTCAGTTTGGGTGCATTGAGTGCCCAAAATATGGGTCCGTCTCTTCCCCGGAGTATGGACCCGTCTTCTGGTCAGAGTCTGGGCATATCGTCCGCCCAAAGTATGGATCCGCCTCTCCCCCGAGCAGGGGTCCATCTTCTGATCAGAGTTTGGGCACATTGACTGTCCAAAGCGTGGGTCCGTCTCTTCCCCGGAGTGTGGGCCCGTCTTCTGGTCAGAGTCTGGGTACATCGTCCGCCCAAAGTATGGACCCGCCTCTCCCCCGAGCAGGGGTCCATCTTCTGATCAGAGTTTGGGCACATTGACTGCCCAAAGCGTGGGTCCATCTCTCCCCCCGAGTATGGACCCACTTTTTGTTTACAGCGTAGATGCGGTGCAAAAGGTGCGTGTGGATCATCAGGATACTCTTCTTAAAGACAAAGATTTGGATCTTCTTTTGCGTGCGATACAAGGGGCGCTAGAGCGAGATAAACGAGGAGAGAAGGAAGAGCGTTTGTTTCGGCAACACTTGCTTGATCTTTTTAATCAAGAGGGCTCTTTTCGTTATTACTGCCCTTTGAATAATCCTTATTTAAAGGAGACAGTTCAGGTGATTAAGGGTCAAGATGGAAATCAAGAGGAAGCGATTCAAGGTGGCAAGCGCAATAAGGAGCACAGTAGAAAAAAGAAGCACAATGAAAAAGGAGGTGAAAGTGGTGCTGTTGATGGTATGGATGATGAGCGTAAAAATGGCATAAACGCAAGGCATGGTAAACATGTGCAGCGTGAGAAGGAAAAGCGTGGAAAAAATGGTGCTGCCAAACAGGTAGATGGGGATGAAAATCAACGCTTATTGCCTAAGAAACTTTATAAGAAGGGCTATGATTTTATTCTTTCTGCTGATTATGTTGAAGCTGAAAAAGTTTTTTGTGCTTTTCAAAAGCGTTATAAGCAGGATCCTTTAGTTGGTGATGCTGTTTTTTGGTTAGCAGAATCTTTACTTGGGCAAGAACGCTATCATGAAGCTGCACAGGTTTATTTGTATGTATGGTATACGTATAAAGATACCTTATATGGTTCTGAAATTTTGCTAAAATTAGCGGTCAGTGTAGCTGCTCTTGGTCAAAATAAAGCAGCTTGTGATGTTTTTGCTGATATTCCAAAACACTATCAAACGTTAGAGTGCGTTTTTTGTAAACGCCTTAAACAAGAGCAGAGTCGTTCTCAGTGCTCATTCAATTAGAAAAAATTTTTAAGAAGTCAGATTTTGCCCATTGTCAAAAGCTGATTGTGGCAGTTTCTGGAGGGGGTGATTCGCTGGCTTTATTGTTTTTGCTCAGAGATTATTTTAAGACATTGCTTTCTCCCCCTGAGATTATTGTTGTTACGATTGATCATCAATTGCGTGAAGAATCAGCGTGTGAAGCACAGAAGGTGGCAGAGATTTGTCGTGCTTATCAGATTAAGCATGTCATTGTACGGTGGGAAGGCACAAAGCCAAAGACAGATATTTCTCAAAAAGCACGTGTTGCACGGTATGATTTATTATTCCAAGAAGCTGAAAAACAGGGGGCGACGCTCATTATGACAGGGCACACTCTCAATGATCAGGTTGAAACCTATTACATGCGTTACCAACGTATCTTAAAGGATGGAGCTGTTTTACGAGGGGGGCAGGAGGGAGATGGGGCTTCTGTTTTAAGATTAGAGGATGGGGTTTTTGTTGGTGTAGCGCAGGGTGGTGAGATTGTTGATGCGCGGTGTGGGATTGGGGCTGCGGGTGTTTTACGAGGGGGGCAGGAGGGGGATTATAGTAATACATGGGAGGAAATGGGTGTGACAGACCCGTTAAAAGACACTAGTGTCTTGAAAGACAACGGTGAATTGATTGAACGTGGTTTGTCTTGTATTGCACGTGAAGCATTGTTGCGCCGAAAAGTGCGTTTGATTCGCCCACTACTTGACGTTAAACGCGATATATTGCGTGCTTATTTGCGTTTGCGAGGAATAGAGTGGATTGATGATCCGACGAATGATGATTTGCGTTTTGAACGTGTACGTGTGCGCCGTTCTATTCATCCTAAAAACTTTTCTAAAATTGCTCAAAAAGTCAATGAAGCGGCATTAAAGCGGCGTCAATATGCACAAATGATTGCTGATTTGATTCTAGCTTTGGATATTGTTGTTGAATATGGGCGATGTTTTATTAAAAGGCCTGCGCCCTTTTTACGCCATCATCCCGGTTTTCCATTTGTTGTAGGGCTATTTGCTGTGTTGATGGGAGGTAGCCCTTATTTGCTTGCATCTCAAAAGTTGAGCACTCTTAATCAAAAATTGTGTCTCCATTCTTTAGAAAAAAAGCGCTTTACTTTGGCTAGGTCTCTTATCGAATATAGTCAAAAGGGAATTGCTTTGTGGCGTGAAGCACGAAACGTTCAAAAAGCAATCATCCTTCCTGGGCAAACCCTTTTATGGGATGGGCGCTATCAGATCACCAATCGTGAAGCAGATGCCCTTAAAGTGTGTGCCGCTGATCTTGTTCATTTAAAACAGTTTTTTAGGTATGGAAAACAGTTTTCCAACACTCATATGGTTGGGGATAGTAAAATGATTGAAGATATGATTGATTTTGGTGGTATGGTTGATCGTAAACGACTTCATTTTCCTTCGTTGCAATCTCTTCCATTGGTTTTAGGTGCCAAAGGCATTGATATTCCAGAGCTTTCTCATTTCTCTTGTCGCCATAAAGTAATTGTGCAGCGCATTCTTGCACCTTTTGATTGGCTTTTGTTACGCGAAGATGCCGTTCTTATTAATGTTGTAGAACCTTTTTTTAACATTAGGTGAAAAAGATGCAGAAAAATCGCTTTAAAAAATGATAAACATCTTATTCATGTCTTGGCAAGGCGTGGACAAGATTATATGTTGTTTCAAAAACTTTGATATCTTATAAATGGACTGAATATGAATTCCAATTACCGCTCCCTCATGATTTGGGGGCTCATTGCCTTAGTACTCATTGCGTTATTTTCTTTCTTTAATGGAAGCAGTCAGCGAACTGGAAATGGCGAGCTTTCCTATTCTGATTTTTTAAAGAAAGTCGAGAATAACGAGTTTACGACTGTAACCATCCAGGGGCAAAAGTTAACAGGGCATACGGCTGATCGTCGAATCATTTCAACTTATGCACCAAGAGATCCTTCTTTGGTACAGAAATTGGAAAATAAGAAGGTTAATGTGAAGGCTGTGCCTGAAAGTTCTGGGAATAGTATCTTTCTGAATTTATTATTCTCTCTTCTTCCTGTTATTATTATCGTTGGGGCGTGGGTCTTTTTTATGCGACAAATGCAAAATGGATCACGTGGTGCAATGGGATTTGGGAAATCAAAAGCAAAATTGCTAAACGAAGCGCATGGACGGGTCACCTTTCAAGATGTTGCTGGTGTTGAAGAAGCAAAGCAGGATTTACAAGAAATTGTCGATTTTCTACGTGACCCACAAAAATTTCAGCGTTTAGGGGGGCGTATTCCCCGTGGGGTTTTACTCGTTGGGCCACCAGGAACCGGGAAAACTTTGCTTGCACGCTCTGTTGCTGGGGAAGCCAATGTTCCATTTTTTACCATTTCGGGGTCGGATTTTGTGGAAATGTTTGTGGGGGTTGGGGCAAGCCGTGTTCGTGATATGTTTGAACAAGCTAAAAAAAATGCCCCTTGCATTATCTTTATTGATGAAATTGATGCAGTTGGGCGTCATCGTGGTGCAGGACTTGGTGGTGGAAACGACGAGCGCGAACAGACATTAAATCAGTTACTTGTTGAAATGGACGGGTTTGAACCTAATGAAAGCATTATTTTAATTGCTGCAACAAACCGGCCAGATGTTCTTGACCCTGCTTTGTTAAGACCAGGGCGTTTTGATCGACAAGTTGTTGTGCCAAACCCTGATGTTGCTGGGCGTGAGCAGATTTTGAAAGTTCATGTGCGCAATGTGCCTTTAGCGCCCAATGTTGATTTGAAAGTTTTGGCAAGAGGCACACCAGGATTTTCCGGTGCTGATTTGATGAACCTTGTTAATGAAGCTGCTTTAATGGCTGCAAGCCGCAACAAAAGAGTGGTGACAATGCAAGAGTTTGAAGATGCAAAAGATAAAGTCATGATGGGAGCTGAACGCCGTTCAACCGCTATGACACAAGAGGAAAAAGAATTAACCGCCTATCATGAAGCAGGGCATGCTATTGTGGCTTTAAATGTGCCTGTTGCAGACCCTGTTCACAAAGCAACAATTGTACCAAGAGGAAGAGCTTTGGGGATGGTTATGCAATTGCCTGAAGGCGATCGTTATTCCATGAGCTATCGGTGGATGATTTCACGCTTGGCGATTATGATGGGCGGAAGAGTGGCCGAAGAATTAAGATTTGGAAAAGAAAATATCACATCTGGTGCGGCTTCTGATATTGAACAGGCTACAAAATTGGCACGTGCTATGATCACAAGGTGGGGATTTTCTGATATGCTTGGCAATGTTGCTTATGGCGATAATCAGGATGAAGTTTTTTTAGGTCATTCAGTTGCAAGAACGCAGAATGTCTCTGAAGAAACGGCACGTATGATTGATACGGAAGTGCGCAGACTCATTGACGATGCTTATAAAAGTGCAACAAAAATTCTTACAACAAAAAAGAAACAATGGTTTGCATTGGCCCAAGGCTTGTTAGAATATGAGACATTAACTGGTGCAGAAATTAACGAAGTGATTGCGGGCAAACCACCTTCACGCACTCAGGGCAATGATCATGTGCCTGCCCGTACTTCATCTGTGCCCAAGACAGGTGGTAAGGGTGGAAAAGAAAAACCCAAATCTCTTGTTGCGGAAAAGAAAACTGATGTTACCGAGAAGAAAACTGATGCTGCTGAAAAGAAGGCGCGTAGTTCTAAAGGCACTTCTAAAAGTACGCTAAAAGTAAGTGATGATAATAAGGTGAACGCAAAGAATGATTCTAAAAACAATCCAGATGCTTAGAAATGAATAAATAGTACTCGATGCAAAAAACTTCCCTCTAAGATTTGAGTAAGGTGGTAAGCAGGAGGCTTTACTAATTAAGTCGGAGATTTTAACAATAAATGAGAGGTCTTTGGCGGGTGTGTAGGTTTTCTTGTGCGTGCAAACAAGTTTTGAAGAGATGGAAGGGTGTTGAGGGTATTGCTTTAATGGGTTGTCTATAGGGATCAGGGTTTTTGTGTGCGTGGGATAAAGTTGTTTATCAATAGGCTTTATACGAGAAGCTGGTCTTTTTTGAAGAGTGGTGACTTTGTGAGAAGGGGTTTAAGGAGTGGGCCTGAGGAGCAAGGTTTGTGAGAGCAGTTGGTAACTTGGCAGATTGGTGGGGTAGGTTGGTGAGCTAGGTGATCTGTAATTTAAAGGGTTGATGGTTTGAGGGGATCGATGATCCCCGAAGAGGGCTGTGGTAGAGTGGTTTGGTATTTTTTTGGAGGGTGATGATTTCCAAATGGTCCTAAATGGAAAGGTTTGTGAGGGGGCTGTTGGCAACGTGGTAGATTAGTGAGGGCAGGTTGGTAAGTTGGGTGGGTTGTAGTTAAAGGGTTAATGGTTTGAGGAGGGGATCGATGATCCCAAAAGAGGAGCTTTGGTAGAGTGGCTTGATATTTTGGGGGGGTGATGAGTGTCCAAATAGTCCTAAGTGAAAAGGTTTGTGAAGGGGTTGTTGGCAACGTGGTAGATTAGTGAGGGCAGGTTGGTAAGTTGGGTGATTTTGGTTTAAAGGATAGATGCCTCGAAGGGACTGTGGTAAAATGATTGGTATTTTTTGGAGGCTGATGAGCTAAAAAGAGTCTGAGGAGCAAGGTTTGTAAAAGTGAGCGGTTAGCGACTTAGTAGATTGGTGAGGACAAGTTGTGGTGAGTTGGGTGATTTGTGGTTTAAAGGGTTGATGGTCTAAAGGGGTTGTGGTTTGAGTGGTTGGTAATGTGAGGGGTTGGTGGTTTCCGAAGAGTTCTAAGTGAAAAGGGAAAAAAATGGCGCGAAAATATTTCGGAACAGATGGTATTCGGGGGAAAGCCAATTGTTTTCCTATGACACCAGATTTTGCCATGAAAGTGGGAATGGCTGTGGGTGTTTTGTTTCGCTCACAAGGACAGCCGTGCCGTGTGGTAATTGGTAAAGATACTCGATTGTCTGGTTATATGCTCGAAAATGCTTTGGTTTCAGGATTTACCGCTGCTGGAATGGGGGCTTTTTTGCTTGGGCCTGTGCCAACCCCTGCTGTTGCTATGCTTTGCCGTTCTCTACGGGCGGATATTGGAGTGATGATTTCTGCTTCTCATAACCCTTATTACGACAATGGAATTAAGCTTTTCGGCCCTGATGGTTTTAAGCTTTCAGATGAAATTGAAGCAAAAATTGAACAATTACTTGAGAAAGATCTTTCACATTCTTTAGCAAATTGTGCAGAAATTGGGCGTGCAAAACGGGTTGAAGGGGATATTTACCGTTATATTGAATATGCAAAACGCACGCTACCGCGTGATGTGCGTTTGGATGCTTTGCGCATTGTGGTTGATTGTGCCAATGGTGCTGCATATAAGGCTGCACCACTTGCTTTATGGGAATTGGGTGCAGAGGTTATTGCGATCAATCATGAGCCTAATGGTTTTAATATTAATCAAAAATGTGGATCTACTGATCTGACCTCTTTAAAAGAAAAAGTTCATGAGGTGCGTGCCGATGTGGGGATTGCTCTTGATGGGGATGGTGATCGTGTTTTAATGGTTGATGAAAAAGCTCAAACTGTGGATGGTGATCAATTGATTGCGGTGCTTGCTGAACATTGGCATAAAACTGAGCGGTTACAGTGCAATGGTATTGTAACAACCATTATGGCAAATCTTGGGTTGGAGCGTTTTCTAAACACTAAAGGATTAGATTTGGTACGTACTAAGGTTGGGGATCGCTATGTTGTCGAGGCGATGCGTGAGAAGGGTTATAATGTTGGTGGGGAAAATTGTGGACACATTGTCTTAAGTGATTTTGGGACAACGGGTGATGGATTGGTTGTTGCTTTGCAGATTTTAGCGTGTATGAAAGAAAGCCAGCTTTCGATGAGCGAGTTGTGTAAGCGTTTTGAGCCTGTTCCCCAAATTTTGAAAAATATAACAATTAAAGACAAAAATGTATTGAACAAATCTCCAGTCAAAGCTGCGATTGATCAAGTAACAGAGGGGTTGGGAAAAGAAATGCGGTTGGTTATTCGTGCTTCTGGAACCGAGCCGTTGATCCGTGTTATGGTTGAAGGTGATGATACTAAAGCCATTGAAACCATTGCGGCAGATATTGAGGATGTTATTGCGCGCAATGATTGTGTTTAGAATGCTCCCAGTATGGTTGTAGAGTACTCTTCCTAGGGGAAGGTAGATTTTAAGAGAGACCCAGAGTGCTTTATCTTGTGGGAGATTTTGGGTGGTTGAGGATTACTCTTTCCATTAAAAGCTGGTGAAAACAAATCACAGTTGTAAGTTTAATTAAATTAATCTCATTGGTTTATCATTCTGACGATGGTAATGGGATTTACTCTATTTGTATCCTTTGTGTGCTGAGTTTTTCTCAATATTTCATGAGCAAATTTGGTTAAAGGTGTGTGTGCTTTTTACAGAGGTGAATGTGCGGGGAAGGGAAAGATGTGTGGGCTTTGGTTGGCGAGAGGTGCTGAGCGTTGTGTGGTGTGTACTTTGTTGAAGGGGGATGAGGTTGAGGGCGCTCTTTGTTAAGGGAGGGGCTGTGGATGCTGTTGTGGGATCAATGCGAGCGGGAACAATGTTGAGGGTGGTCAAGTGAGAGGGAGTTGGGAGTCGTGTTTAAGAGGAGGTAGATGTGTTATGTGAGGTAGGTTTGGTAAACAGGTGTGATGGATTCTAGTGAAAAGATGCTGTGGGATGCTTTTGTTTAAAGAGAGGGTGGAGATGAGTAGGTGGACTTAGGAAGAGGGGTAATATGCGGGTTTTGTTGGTTGGGTGAGAGTTGCTGGACGTTGTATGGTGTGCTTGAGACAAGGCAGGTGTGTTGTGTGGAATAGTTGGATGCATTGCGGTGTAGGAAACGCTATTGGAAGGATGGAGATGAGTGGGTGGACTTAGGAAGGGGGGTAATATGCGGGTTTTGTTGATTGGATAAGAGGTGCTGGACGTTGTGTGGGGTATACTTTGTTGAAGGAAAATGAGGTTGGAGGGCTTTGTAAGGGGAGGAGCCGTGGGTTCTTTTGTGGGGCAGGTTTGGTACACTGGTGTGATGAATTTTAGTGAAAGGATGCTGTGGGAGGCTTTGGTTTGAAGAGAGGGTGGAGATGAGCAGGCGGACTTGGGAAGAGGATGTGCAGGAAGGGGTAGATGTGCGGCTTTTGGTTGGGTGAGAGTTGCTGGACGTTATATGGTGTGCTTGAGACAAGGCAGGTGTATTGTGTGGAATAGTTGGATGCATTGCGGTGTAGGAAACGCTATTGGAAGGATGGAGATGAGTGGGTGGACTTAGGAAGGGGGGGTAATGTGCGGGTTTTGTTGATTGGATGAGAGGTGCTAGACATTGTTGTGTGGTGTGTACTTGGGTGAAGGGGGCGAAGTTGAGGGCGTTTGTGGAATGGTATGAGCTGTGGGTCCTTTTGTGGGGTCAGTAGCGAGCGGGAACAATGTTGAAGGTAGGTTAGATGAGAGAGGGTTGGGAGTGTGTTTGAGAGGAGGCAGATGTGCTCTTGTGGGGTTAGGTTGTGCTTTTTGCAGAGGAAAAAGGCACATTCTTTCTATATTGAGAGAATGTGCCTTTTGGGGGATGAATCACAATAGCTATGTGTTTTAAAAGTGATCTTTTTTATCTTTTTGCCATAAAAAGTAAGCTGCAAGTCCCAAAGCTGGCAATCCTAATTTAACAAGAGGCAAGTATTTGCTCAGCATTGCGATGCTGGAAAGAGTTGATTCTGTCATAAACTTACGGCGCTGTTCCTCATAGTGTCTTTGATAATTACGTTGTTGATATGCTTTGAAAAATCGACTTAGCAAAACACTTAATCCTGCAACAAAGAACCAAATAAACACCATTGTTGTGGCTGCTCCAACTGGGTGCATTACTAAACATAAAGCAAGAAAGCTTAAGACATTTAAAAACACTAGAGCCATCAATAATGAAAATCCAATAATTCCACAGCAAATTGCTTGGATGCGGATCTGTTTGATCGTATTTTTGAGATTTCCACCAGTCAATTGGTACAGTAAGGGTATAATAGACGTTTGCATGAGTTAACGGCGGATTAAGTAAGAGAGAACAAAACCAATGCCGGCTGCAACCAAAACGCTCTTGCTAGGATTTTTGCGCACACATCTGCTCAAATTATATTCAAAATCGCTTAAGAGGTCTTTGGCTTGTGAGGCGATGTCTTCACCATTGTCTTTTACTGAGGCGTAGAGTTTTGTTGCTTTGTTTTTAGCTTCACTTAATGTGTTTGAACCAAGGTCACTTAGTGCTGAGGTTATGTTTGCCATTTCACTGCGTAATTGCTTCAATTGAGCGTGCAGGTCTTTTTCTGTTGATGTTGCTTTGTCATCTGCTGCTTTGTTGTTTGCCATAATGATTCTTCTTTCTTTTTCTTGGGTTATTTTCGATTCATGGTGAAGGTCATCACCTGAGTCAAAGATTTGAACATTCGTTAGTGTTTAACGCCCTCAAATTATATTGGTTCCATGCTTAATACAATTTATAAGTGTGTTTTTTATAAATGTTATTTTTTTTAAGGAGTCTTGATGATGTAGGGAGGGTTACGCAAAAATTCTTTGAAAAGAAACCATATATGGACAAAATTATTCCTAATACTTTTGTTTCATAAGGTTTTGCAACAGTCTATGACACACCTTTGGAAATTAGACTGTTGGATTTATAAATAAACCTATAGTTGTATAAACGAACCTATAGGGGGGATTGTGAGCGGTTCTCTTTAAGAGAGATGCATGAGTGTGTGAGGTGTTTGAGAGGGGGATGCGTGCATGGGGATTACACAGGGGGAGTGCGTGAGGTACGTGGGTGCGTGATGGGGGTATGTGCGTGAGGTATATGAATATGAGGGGTGTACGTGATGTTAAGGTTTATGTGAGTGTGTGGGTGGGGCTTTGGTTTGAGAGGGTGGGAATGAGCGGGCAAACTTAGGAAGAGGAGTGATGTGTGGGGAGGAGGGATGAGAGCGAGGAGGTTCTGGGTGTTGTGTGGTGTGCGGGCTTGGAGGAAATGATACGAGCTGTGGGTACTGTTGTGGGATTAGTATGAGTGGGAGAAGTTTTGAGGGTGATCAAACAGGAGAGGTTTGAGAGTGTACTTGAGAAGGGGAAGATGTGCTCTTGTGGGGTAAGTTGGGTGCGTGAGGTGTGGAGGATGCTGAGGCGTGAGAGGGGTGCAGGAGGGTATGTATGCATGAGGGGTGTGAGTAGTTTTAAGGGTTATGTGAGTGTATGGCTGGGGCTTTAAAAGAGATGTGTGAGCGGCTTTAAGATTGTGTGGGTAAATTATTTGATTTTATGGGAAAAAGTGACGACACTTTTTATTATAAACTAGACTTGATTTGTCTTCTTTTATTTTTTATAACCTATTTTATTTTTTATAACCTATTTCCTAAAGGAGGGATGGGGTTATTTTAGAGATCTGTGAGAAACAATGGAATCTGAAACAGAGGCTTTAGGTAAGGGTTTTACTTTATTTTCTGCAGGTGATTTTTCTCCTTTTTCGATGTTTATGGCTGCTGATGGGGTTGTGCAAGCTGTGATCATTGTGTTGATGCTTGCTTCTCTTGTATCTTGGACGATTGCTCTGGCTAAAATTGTTGAAATAATGTGTGCAAGGCGTAAAGTGCGTCGTACGTTGCAGTTTGCTCTAAACGCTCAAACTTTCACGCATTTGACCTCTGATTTCAAAAATCAGCAAGAAACGAATTTGGTTTTTCTAGGGGCAGGTGCAGTCTTTTTGGAAGAAACGCTCAAAGAGGTCGATCTTTCTACTCAGCAGGTGGTTTTCATCAAGTTTCAAGGTACTAGAGAACGCAAAGATGACGATAGTGCGTTGTGTGCTTTCAATGAGGGGGTAAAAGAACGGGTACATTTGCTTTTAGCACGATGTGTGCTGGCTGCTACAAGACGCATGGCTTGTGGGACTGCCATTCTTGCAACCATCGGTGCTATTGCTCCTTTTGTTGGGCTTTTTGCAACCGTTTGGGGGATTATGAATGCTTTTATTGGGATTGCTCAAACTCAAACAACACGCTTGGATGTTGTGGCACCCGGAATTGCTGAAGCTTTGCTTGCAACGGCTGTGGGGCTTTTTGTCGCTATTCCTGCTGTTGTTATGTATAATGGTTTAACACGTGCTCTTAATGGATATCGAAATGATTTAGGAGATATTGCGGCCGCTATTGAACGGCTTTTGAGCCGTGAACTCGACCAACAAAGACAGCAAAAAAGCCGCAAACAATGAAAACAGACTATCATAATGAATATGAGGGCGATGATTTTCAGGTCCATAGTGAGATTAATGTAACGCCTTTTATCGATGTTGTTTTGGTGCTGCTTATTGTGTTTATGGTAGCTGCGCCTTTGGCAACATCTGTTATTTCTGTTCAGTTGCCTTCTGTAACAAAAGCGCCTGTTTCCCAGCCTGATAAGCCTCTTTATATTACCCTACAAAAGGATCATTCTTTTTATGTTGGTGAGACTCTTGTGAGTGAGGGAGAATTTATTGAAATCTTGTCTGAAGAAACTCAAAAAAATTTGGAGACAAAGATTTTAATTCAAGCAGATGAGGAAATCGACTATGGTCGTGTTGTCAATGTGCTAGATCGGTTGCAAACAGCCGGATATACCAAAATTGGTCTTGTGGGAATGCACAAAACTTTAAACCATGGTGATGAAGGGGGAAATGGTAAGGAGGAAAATAGGGGTTACAAGAAAGACAATGGTGATGGAAGAGATAAGGGTGAGGGAGAAAGTAATGGTAATGGGGGCAGTAATGGTGAAGAGGGAAATGGAGGAAATGGGAACAGTAATGGCAAGGGAGATGGTAATGGTGAGTGGAGATAACAGGGATAACAAAGAGCCCGCGGCTGATACCATATTATTTTCTCATGAGTAAGTTTTTTTATGAATGTGAAAAAAGAAGAGCTTTTCTTTTAAAAAAAGTGGGCGAGGTGTTTTTTTCAGATAAAAGAGTTTCAATTTTCCATAAGTAAAGATGGGTTGGTTTGTGTTGCTTGCATGGTGATGGGGAGGCATTCTCTTAAAAATGCGCTAAGAAGTTATCTTTTTAGAGCAGGAGAATAGTTTTTTTAAAGGCACTGAGGGGCTTTATAGAGGGCCGGGGGGATATTATTGGTTAGGTGCCCGGGGGATTAATCGTGCCCTGTTGAGCCAAAGCCGCCTGTTCCACGCCCTTGAGTGTGGTTTGCTTCATGCACTTTATATGAGGTATTTTCTTGATTTGGTTCGATGACACGAATATTAACTTGAGTAACAGGTGCAATGACTGTTTGTGCAATGCGCATTCCACGCTGAATAGGGAAATTTTCTTGCCCTAGATTGATGAGAAGAACTTTCACCTCACCACGGTAGTCACTGTCAATCGTTCCGGGTGTGTTTAAGCATGTGATACCATGTTTTAAAGCCAAGCCAGAGCGTGGACGTATTTGTGCTTCATAGCCAGGTGAGAGGTGAAAAATTAAACCTGTTGGGATGAGGGCACGTTGCCCGGGGGCTAAGACGATTGTTTCATTTTCTGCTAATGCTGCACGCAAATCAAGACCAGCAGAGCCGGCTGTAGCATATTGGGGAAGATCTAAATTTTGCCCGTGGGCAAGGCGTTCTACCGAGAGGGTAAGATTTTGTGAAGGGGAGGAGGAAAAATCACAAGAGGAGGTACTCTTTTGGCTGTGTGCATGAGCATTGGGGGAAGAGGGAAGCGAGGTAGGAGAAGGATGAGACATAACGTGGAGTTTCCAAATATAAACGATAGAAAGTAATTTTAACAAAAGCTTCCAAGTAAGACAAGCCGGTAGGGATTTGTTGATGGAGGTTTATTGATGGGGGGTATGTTGGTGGGGAGTTCTGATAATGGCCTACTGACGAAAGCATGTCGATGAGAGGTTTCTGATGGAGGTTTGTCGGTGAGGTACAGGAGCATGAGGGGAGGTGAAAAACACAGGAGGAGGCACTTTTTTGGCTGTGTGTATGAGCATTTGGAGAAAGGTGAGGCGAGGTGGAAGAGGGATAAGGAGGAAGAAGGAGGTTGGGGATTGGGGAGAGTGAGGTAAGGCGGTAGAGTGGTGAGGGTGAGATGGGGGGAGAAGCGTGAGATGAGGCGAGGGGGAGGAAGGTGAGAGGGTTGCTGATAGAGGCTTGTTGATGAGGTACACACGACCGTTGAGGGGGGGTACTAAGTTCACAAGGGGTGGTGTTTTGGCTGTTTGAATGAGCATTGGGAAAGGAGATGAAACGAAGAGGCAAGAGGAGCGAGGTAGGGTGGGAGGGGAGAGGTGAGGGGAGGTGAAAAAATCACAGGAGGAGGCACTTTTTTGGCTGTGTGCATGAGCATTTGGAGAAAGGTGAGGCGAGGTGGAAGAGGGATAAGGGGGAAGAAGGAGGTCAGGGATTGGGGAGAGTGAGGTAAGGCGGTAGAATGGTAAGGGTGAGATGGGGGGAGAAACGTGAGATGAGGGCGAGGAGGTGAAATGAGGGGGAGGGCGTTTTTGTTTATATACTACCAATCAAGATGCCTGTTGCAAGGACTAAGGCTCCACCTACAATAACTTGGAAAGAAGCACGCCAGAAAGGTGTGTCCATAAATTTATTTTGAATCCAGACAATAGCCCAGAGTTCAAAAAATACGATAAGGCAAGCAAGGGTTGTTGCAAGGTAAAAGTTGTCAATGAGATAGGGAAGAGCATGACCTAACCCCCCAAGCATTGTCATGACGCCGTTGGCAATGCCTCTTTTGAGTGGAGAACCACGCCCTGATAATTTTCCATCATCATGGGCTGCTTCGGTAAAGCCCATTGAAAGACCTGCACCAATTGCAGCAGAAAAACCTATCAAAAAAGTTTGATAGGTATCACCTGTTGCAAAGGCTGCTGCAAAAGTGGGGGCAAGGGTTGAGACAGATCCATCCATTAGACCTGCAAGGCCGGGTTGAATCCACGTTAAAAGTGTTTGTTTATATGCTTGCGTTTGTGATGGGGTGGCTTGATTTTCTTCTTGTGCTGTTTTTGAGTTTGCTTCTTGGTAGCAAATGTCTAAAAGAGCAGGCTCGTTGGATGAGGGGTCTGAGGTTGTTGCATGAATGTTACAAGCCATGCGAAGAGATTCTTGAAAATGCTCAAGTTCTTTAGTACCCATTTTGGCAAAAATTGCCGCTTGCTCTGGACAATGCTCTTGTAAAGCTTTGGCATATTTTAAATAAAGCGCTGCTTGTTCTTCTTGTAATTTGAGAGCACAAGCGACCATCTCTTGGCATAAAGGAGGCTCAAAGGCATTATGGGGTGAAGAGGGGGAAGAAGGTGAAGGGGGCTTTGACATTGTTGCTCTCATTATTAGAATAATTCTAAAATGTAGAGGGCATCAAACAAAAGTCAATTTTGGATATTACTGGATATCAAAACTTAATCTTAGATGTAAGATCAATCTTAAATGTAAAGTCTAATTTTGAGTGTAGAGCCAATCTTGGGTTTAGAATGCCTTAAAGTTTAGCTGTACTGTAGGGGGCGGGTTGTGTTGTAGAATGCAGTTTAGGTTTGGGTGGTGTGATTTGTGTTGGAGGGATGTTGTAGGATAAGGGATGCGCTTGAGGGGGTGAGGGTGGTATAATGGGGCGGTGTTGGGAGGGGATGGGGGTATGTGGCTTGTGTTGTCGGTTAGAGCTGTAGCTTTGCAGTTTTTTGCTCTATGGTGTTTATTTTTCATCATCATTTGAGAGAAGCCCTTTGGATGCTACATACAGACTAAGGAGCATGTACAACAAACTGGCAAGGACATTCCAGCCGGCAAATGACAGAAAAAGAAAGCGCGCTGGTGCTTGAGAACAGGAGGGAGATGCTGGGGGCTTTTCAAGTGAAGTAAAAAGCTGGTCTACGCCTGTTGTGAGTGTTGTTGTATTTAAACTGCAGTGGGCTGGTGCTGGCCAAAAGTGATATTCAATACCGGCGTGATAGATTGCAAGCACAAAGCTTGTTGCCATGAGCACAAAAACGCATATGAATAAAAACCGTACCAGAGAGGACAAGCAAGAAACCCACGCCAAAAGGCTTGCTAAGACTAAAAGCGGGAGAGCACCATAATAAGGAAGGCGCTCAAGCAAACATAAGTGGCATGGAAGATAACCGCCGATAATTTCAAAACTCAGTGCAATACCCAGTATGGCAGCAAGGCAAAGGGTTAGAAAAAAGGCCCACAAACTTCGCTCTTTATTGCTTTGTTTGCGATAAAGATGTTTCTTCATAAAGCATTGGCAAGACAAAGAAGTACTCATTTAACATATTCTCTCAAGTGGACGAGGAATGATTTTAAAAAGCAGAATATAATTTATAGACTAATAGATTATAGGCTAACAAGAGAAGAATTAAACCAATAGGCAAAAACCATGTAAAATGACGAGAGAGCAGATCGATCGCTTTTTGACCAAAACGTTGAATAAACCAAGCAAAAAGATAAAAACGAGCTCCACGCGCTAAGAGACAAATAACAATAAAAAGCAGGAGAGGTACGCCCATGACCCCTGATAAAAGCGTGACAAGCTTGATGGGTGGAAAATGGAAAAGCCCTGATGTGATCAGTAAAATTACGAGAAATTTTAATGTTGCACCATTTTGAAATGCCTGAAAACTTTCATATTTACCGTAGAATTCTAAAATCGGTTTGGCGATGGTGTCGTAAGCATAAAAACCTATAATCCAACCAAAAGCTCCCCCTAAGGTAGAACACAGTGTGCCAATTAAGGCGTAGCGATAGGCGTTTTGCGGGCGAACAAGCGCCATTGGAATGCACAAGACATCAGCTGGAATCGGAAAAAAGGAACTTTCAAAAAAAGCAATTAGCCCAAGCCAATGTGGCGCTGTGCGACGCTGTGCTAATGATACGACCCATGCTTTTAATTTGTTTAACATCATAGTTTTAAAGCCCCAATACTTTTCCCTATAGTTTTCATGCACATACTTTCAAATAAGCCAGATTAATTCAATGAGTTTAAAATGATGCATAGACTTAAAAAAACAAAAGTCCAGTTAAAAAATGCAAGTCCAGTGTTGACGAATCTCTACTTCTTCATATAGTGCAAGAGGAGAGGGCACAAGCTTTCCTTATGTCTTGATCAAGCTGCATGTGCGGGTGTGGTGGAACTGGTAGACGCGCCAGACTCAAAATCTGGTTCCGAGAGGAGTGTCGGTTCGAGTCCGACCACCCGCACCATAGGCAAATTTCTTCTAGATGTGGATGTTTATTTAGGAGAGACCGAGGGCGTGCGTTTGCTTAGGGGATTGACGGCATGTGCGTTGTTTTTTCAATTTAGATGCAGTAGGGGGATTTTATCCCCTTAGTTAAATGGATGGATGCGCTGGTTTTTAAGGTGGGGGGAGTGGTTTGTCTCATGGTTTGCGAGTGTGATTGTGAAGGTGTACGTTTATGTGGAAGAATTGATAGCGGGTACTATTTTTCAATTTAGGTGCAGTGAGGGGGATTTTATCTCATTGATTGAGTGGGGGCGCTGTTTTGGGGTGGAGGAGTTTTTATACGTTTATTCAAGACTATTTAAGTTTTCGCATAACCCCAATAGGTTGCCATCAGGTCTAGACAATCGCGTAAGTGATCGGCAAGAGAGTTTTGTCTGCGTTTTAAAGGGCTTAAGTCTTTGATCGATAGGTTATAACCGATTATTTGCTCAATAAGCTGGTAACCAAGAACACCCAGTTGAATCTTAATCGTTTGTAATTGATCTGTTGCTTCCATTTGGCGTTCAAGAGTGTCTGTATAATAATGACTGCCATCGACTTTTTGATGGCTGTAATCGATGCTCATGTGTGTGTTACCTTGTTGTATGTGCCAATAATAATAAAAACGTTCTGCTGCTTTATATTGCGCTTTGCTGATATGCCCTTTTGCATATAAAAGGGCAATAGGGCGGCTATGAGCGTTGGCAACTGCAACAATGGTACGTGGGTTGCTAGGGCTTTCCTTATGGGTGGGTTGAAAATAAGGATTACTTGTTTCAATAAGCATTTCTTCTGTTTTTAAATGACCAATGTGCTGATGTTTTGTATATGGGTGGGCGTAATTTACAGTGTTCTTTTTAAGTGCATCGGTATTTTTATTGTGATGACATTTCATTGTTTTCCTCCTTTAATGAAAAATGTGTCAGAAGATTTTTAAATGAAAATGAATGGAATTAAATGAGAGGGGACTTAAGTGAGAGAGACCGAAATAAGAAAGGCTTCAGGAAAGGGATATAACTGAGAATGAAGAGGTTAAATGAGAGGGGACATATATGAAAAATGAGGTGGTTTAAGTGAGAGTGATGAGTAAGAATGAGGGGGGAGCGAAAATGATAGGAGATGAGTAAAAACGGGGTTTAAAGTGAGAAAAATTGCTAAAGTGGTGTATCTCAACATGGGCTCTTTATGATATGAGTGCTCTTTACACTGGAAAGTGTTTTTAAGGACAGAGAATATTCTTTAAGAGATAGTTTGTTTTTGTATGGTTTTGTTTTTAAGGAGTAATCTGTTTTAAGGGGGTGGGTGTGTTTTAAGGGGTGAGGCAAGGTTGCATTGTTGGGCAGGTTTGTAAGAGAGAAGAAGTTGTTGTATTCCTTTTGGGATTATGAGGGGTATGCGTTTGTGTGTTCTTAGGGATGAAGTTGTGAGGGGGGATGAGACTGCGAGGAGGGTGTGTTTGTGAATTCAAGATAACGACGTGATTCTTGGTGGATTGTTGAAGAACAACGGTAGCGGTAAGTTTTAGGGTCAAACCAAAGGCCGATTTTTCCTTCAAAATCGCCTGAACGTTGTTTGGCGATGTTCATGATTACCCCGGGACGGGCTGCTAATTCAGCTTTTTCTGTTGCACGTTGAGCTGCAAGAATTTTATCTTCTAAAGAGCGATTACGCCAAATTGTGATAATATTAAATGCATTGGCTCCAATTTCTGAGGCTCCTTTTATGTCTTCAGCGCCAGGGATATCTTTCTCTATACCACTTTTGCGTGCATGGGCGACAAGGTGAACGTGCACGGCATTTAAAATTGCCCAATCAACAATTTTATAGACTGCTTGTTCTTGCCCTGTATAATCATCTGAAGCGATACTAAGCCGCATCAAACTGTCGATAATAAATTGATCACAGCCATATTTTGCACGGCAATAGTCAAAAACATCAAGCAGGGTTTGAATGTCTGATTTGCCTACGTGCTCATACAAAATGAGACCGTCATCTAGAAAATGAAGAATCTGTTCGATCATGGTTTTTGTTGGTTGGTTATCGCCCCCTGTTTGTCTGATTAAACGGCGAAGCGATTGCTCCCCCTTCATTTCGAGTGAGGCTAGACAGAGACGGCTTTTTTGCGCGATCCAATGGACAATACAGTCTGATAACAATTGACTTTTGCCGGCACCGCTTGCACCACTCCAGAGGGTTAATTCTGCTGGGCGAAAATACAATTTGCCATTTAATTTTGGATAAGGAACCGTATAGCCAAGGTGCTGTTTGGGAGTGGGCCAAAATAGCTCAATCACCTGGTTGCGATAATCAGATGCACGCCTTAATCCCTTTGGTGCAAAGCTTTGGGCTTTTGAAAAAGCGGCTTTTATGGTTGAAGTCTCAAGGCCTGCTTTTAAACAGTCATTGGCATCTTTACAGGGCAAGTGGACACGATAACACCGGTGCCGACCAAGCCTGTGGGCAATTTCAAGTGCTGCTTCTTCTCCTGGTTTGTCCATGTCGGTTGCTAAGAAAATTTTCTCAAAAATTTCTAAATGATCAAATTCATTTTCAATCCAAGCTTGTTTGCCTCCCTTACCCCCTCCAAAGGGTACTGATAGGGCCGGGTACCCATAGGCTGCTAATGAAAGCGCATCAATTTCTCCTTCGGTGATAACAAGGGTTCGTTGTGTTGGCGAGATGGCCTGCCAGCCAAATAAAATTGGTTCACAATGAGAAGCTGTGGGTTTTGCTTTTGCGCCTTCTTCTGTAGTACGTACTTTCACCAATGCAAGTGTGCCATCGGGTTTATAAAATGGAAAAATGATCTGGTTTCCATCTTCTTGGATGCGATAACGTTTTAAGATATCTAAGGGGATATGCCGTTTTGTATGTAAATAATTTTTCACCTCATAGCGAGGCTTACTCCCTTTTGGAACGGGGGGAAGGCGATAGGGATGACGTGGGGCCATAAAGGGTTTTGGGCGAGAAAGATTTAAGTAAGAACGGGCTTCATCCAATGCTTGAGAAAGGCTGATTCCTTTAACCGCGCACCACAGGTCTAAAAGGTCGCCGCCGCTTCCTTCTGCAAAATCGTACCACAGGCCTGCTTTGCTGCCCTTTAAACAGAGTGATAAGCTTTGACCTGGTTCACCTTGTGTGCTGCCTACAATCCAGTCATTACCGCGTTTTTGTCCTTGTGGAAGAAGCATTTGTGCAACCGATCCTGCTTGAGATGCAAGCTTTTGTTTGATTTCAAAAATCGTGCTCATATTCCCCTGCTTGTATCATAATGTGTATCGTGTTTTGTTGTGGCTTTGTGTTATGTTTGCATTGGTTTGTTGATGTTACTTTGTTTGGTTGTATTGGCTTGGGGTTTTGATTTGGGGTTTTGTTACTTTGCTTGATAATTGATAAGGTTGCGGTAAAGACCATCTTCTTGAGTGCTGTGAGGCACTGTGTTTGAACCAGATGATAAAGCACAAAGCCTTTCTTGGTTTTCTCTTAATCGCTCAATTTCACGCCGGTACCAATTGCGCCATGTAGCTGACCAGTCTACTTTTAAAGCTTGTTTGCCGCTTTTAGCATGCCAATAGTCGCGAAATTTTTTTTCTTGCCAGCGGGCTTGCTCTTCGCTCAAACCTTCTGAGACTGCTGCGTGAATGTCACCCACCCAGTTGGCAGGAAGGCGATGGCCTTTCAAATTTTTTGCGGTGGAAGAATGTTCGCTGGAGAGGGGGGTGGTGTTAGGATATGTGGTGGCAGGGCTTGGTACGGTATGCCCAGTGGGGTGGTGCTTTGTGGATAGGTATTGCGAGGGGAGATGTTTAGTGGATGATGAATGGGGGTGGGTGAGTGTTGAATGGCAAGGTCTGGAGTGGTATGCCCAGTGGAATGCTCGGTGGATGAGTGGATGGTGGATGGGTGTTGAATGTCGCCCACCCAATTGGCAGGGGTAGGAAGATGGTGGTCTTTCAAACTTTTTGTGGTGGAGGAATGTGCACTGGAGTGGGTTTTGGTGTCAGGATATGTGGTGGCAAGGTCTGGAGTGGTATGCCCAGTGGATGGGTGGATGGTGTTGGAACAAACATCTTTCTTTTGTGAAACACCGTTAGGTGTTTCTTTTTCTTCCTTCTGAGCTTTTGAGTTAAGTTCATCATTTGTAGGACATGTGTTGAGCAGATGTTGAATTTTTGCATTGATTTTTTTACGTTTTTCTGCCGAAGAACGACCCGCAAAGGATTTTTGTTCAAGCAATTGCGCGCGCTCACGAAACACATTTTCGCATCGCTTGTTCCATAATCCACAGGTTAAATTTAAAATCTTACCTTCTGTAATCAACATTTCTAAAACACTGATAAAAGTTCGTTTATCACAACCACAAAGGCGTGCTAAACGTTCTGCTGATAAATCTAAAGGACGACCCCGTGCATAAATTTCATTGAGAAGAATTGTATAAATTCCAATTTCGTGCGCACGCATCCCGCGTACTCCACCTAAAAAGTCATTTTGATACCAACAAACATAAGGAAGTGTGGACGATTCATAATTAGGAAATTCAAATTGCTCAGTTTGTTTCATGGGGGTATCAGCTTTCTTTAGGGATGTCAGCTTTCTTAATGGGGGGATAAGCTTTCTTAAGGTTTTGTTTCTTTCATTTAAAAGTTTCGATTAATGCGACTTTTTGTGGAAAAAAAATCTAAAATAGCCTTTTACTTCCCTCTCAATGCACGTAGTCAAAGTTTACGATTTCGTAAAATGTTTCTGGTTTGTTTCGGTTTTGTTTCATTTTGTTCTATTATTTGTTAGAGTGTTGTGTTCATTTTTGTATTTCTTTTAAATCATCTGAAAGTCAGTCGTGTTTGCTAGAAGGGGTGGAGTTTGCAATTTGAGGTTGCATAAACTGTAAAGGATAAATAATACATACAGGAAACGCACGGGTTTTTGAGGTGGCCTGTTTGTATCCTTTGGGGTGTTTTATTGTTTTTTGATAAAATGTAGAATTCATCCCCTAAAATAAAATTTATTTATAATTTTATATCCTCTTTAAAGGATATTGCAAGTTAATTTTATGAAAGACTATGTATTTTATTGAAGACAGCTAAGGATGAGACTTATGAATATTGATGGTTGGCGTCACAGATTAAATGAAGTGCTCATAAAAAGTGGGCGGTCGAAGCGCTCTATTTCCCTTGCAGCAGGCAAAGGAGCTGGTTATCTCCATTCTATTCTTTCTGAAGGGAAAGACCCTACGATTGAATCGCTTTCAAACGTGTGTCAGACAATTAATGTAAGTATGAGTTATATTCTCTATGGAGAAAATCCTGCTCCTGAAGATCAAGAATTTATTGATCTTCTTGCAAAGATTTCTCCTGAGGAACGACAGGCAATTTTAACTCTCTTGCGCCGGCCAACTGACGAAGTAAAACCATAACAGCTCCTTGAATCTCAGGCTCAAGATTTTCCCAATACTGTATCAATTTTAAATCACTCATTTCAGCTCTCCCAATCTGTTTGTTGTCTATTGACCCATTTGTTTGTGCCTATTTATTTGCGCTCTTTTATTTGTTTTTGTGCCTATTTAGAACAAATAGAGAACAACATAAAAATGGGATAGAAAATTAGTCAATTTTTACGCGCTGTTAGAATGTTCGTAAAAGTTCAAAATATATCTTTTATTAAGGATAAAACAATTGACATATCTCCCATAGAGGAGATAAGACTAACGCTATATTTGACTATGTCAAGACAGAGTTTAGCTTTATCAACTGTCTGAGGGAGAAATTTATGAAAGACATTCCATTCGTTAAAGAGGATGAAATCCTCATCATTCTTGGTGAGGATGCAGATGATGATGTTTACGTTGGGCCTATCGATTATCTTGAGGAGGTTTTGGATCTTATGGAGCAATGTGATGCTGTTCAAAGATTTTTACGGCTCGATTTAACGACTCTCCATGCTGATGATGTGAGTGAACAAGTTGCTGAGATATATATGAAATGTCACGATATTGATGAACAAGATGGTTATCACCCCTTTATTCTCGATAGTGATGTGTATCATGAATATTTGGAGGACAAGGCTACCCGTGTGTATCAGGATAGTATCTATGGATCTTATGAAGAACAGCATCGCTTACGCCCATGTGATGTTTTGGATCGTTATTGGAGGTAAATTATTATGGCAAACTATCTTCAAACAATTTATCACGGGGTTCCCCTTTATTATGCTGGCACTCTTCGCAACGCGATTATGCTTGAACCACAAAAACACAAGGCAGTTCCTTTTATTTCGCGAAAGGTTGCTCAGCGTGTTGCTTATAATTTAAGCTGCCGGTCAGCCCAAAACGATTTTTATGTAGTGCCATAGGTTGATTACTTCATCCCTCTCTCTAAGGAAAATTTTCTTTGGAGAGGGGAACCTTTCCTTGTGAGGGCTTTTTCTGTGGGGGGAATGAGGGTGTGCCCTCTTCGAGGAAATTTTTAAAAAGCGTGTGGTGTTGGGGCGTAAGGTTGGTGCGAGTGGGAAGAAAAAGGCAGATTGTGTTGGTGAGAGAAAGATGGCGTTTGAGGATGAAGTCTGTGAGGAGCATGGGTTAGAAAGGAAGGGCTTGATTTTGTGGAAGGCTGCATGAGTTTGGGAAGCTGCATAGAGGCACATGAGAGGAGTGTGAGAGGGCTGTATATTTTTTAGTGGAGCGTAGAGGGGATAGATTTGAGTTGTGCTGGAAGGGGATGAAGTTTGAGGTATACCGGTGAGAGATGGGTTGGGAGATTAGGGTTGCTTTGAGAAGAGGTTAGGTGCTTGAGGGAGCGTTGGTGGAAGGCCGGTTTAGGAGATTTAGTGTGAGAGGTTATGTCTAACAAAAGCGTGGAGGAGTAGGCAGCTTTTGTTGATGGAGGAAAGGCTGGGGAAGTGGAGATTGAGCTATGTCGAAAGAGGATGAGGTTGTTTGAGGTGTGCTGGTGGGAGGATGGGAGGTTTCCCGGGGAGAAGAAGTTGGAGTTTTGAGGATGCCGCTTGAAAGGGCTTTCTTTGAAGGGATTTTTAAAGAGCGTGTGATGTGAAAGGGCGAGGCTGGTGTAAGCGGGAAGAGATACGGCGGACCAAGTGTGAGTTTGGGAGGATGAAGTTTGTGAGGAGTATGGACTGGAAAGAAGGGGCTTGATTTTGGAGGGCTGTATGAGTTTGGGAAGCTGCATAAGAGGCACGTGAGAGGAGTATGAGAGGGCTGTATATTTTTTGGTGGAGCGTAGAGGGGATAAATTTGAGCTGTGCCGGTGGGGAGGATGGGTGAGGTTTGATGCTGGCAGTAGGAGAGGGTTTTGGAGAAGTGGCGATGGGGAAGTGAGGGCCTTGTGCGTTGGTGGAGGAAATAAAGAAGAGGAGATGAAGAGACAATGCCAATTATTATTGATTGTGTTCAAGGAACGGAAGAATGGCGTCAAGTACGTAATGGTTTGATTACAGCTTCTTTGTTTGAGATGGTTATGGGGCGCAAAAGAGATGGACAAAAAACACAGAAATATCACTGTGTGATGATGAAACTTGCTGGAGAAAGAATCACAGGAAAATCTGTAGAAGAGGGGACAACACTATCTATGCGGCGTGGTACACAGTTGGAACCAAATGCGCGCCAGTTATATGGGATGTTTACGCAGACAGAGCCTGAATGTATTGGTTTTGTGTTGGCTGATGATCGTAAGAAAGGCTTTTCGCCCGATGCTTTTATTGGAGAAAATGGTCTATTGGAAATTAAAACAAAAAAACCTGAAATTTTGATCCCTTATTTTTATCAAAATACATTTCCTATTGAGCATAAGGCACAATGTCAGGGAGGGTTATGGATTGCTCAACGTGAATGGGTGGATTTGATGCTTTATTGGCCTGATATGCCGCCTTTAATTAAACGTGCTTATCGCGATGAGCCTTATATTCATAGGCTTGAAGCTGAAATTAACCGTTTTAATGATGCTTTGGAAAATATGGTGTATAAGATTCAACAAGCTGGCAGGGGGTTAGGGTTATTTACAATACGGCGAGGGAACGGATCTAGAGAGACGTGTTAAAAGGTGGATTTGGAAAGGTTGAGGGGATTAGTGTGAGAGAAAGGTGGCATTTGAGGGGGAAGAGTGGGTGCGTTGGTGAGGAAGAAGATGATAGCAAGGCCTGGTTATGCCGGTGGGGTGTTTGCTTGAAGGGGAGGATGGGCGAGGTTTGATAGTGACTGTGGGAGATAATTGGGGGATTGATATGAGAAAAGGATTAGGGAGATTTGGAGATTGCTCAGGGAGAAAAGGCTGGGAGCTTGGGGGTGCGCTTGGAAGGGCTCTCTTCGAGAGGATTTTTTAAGAGCATGTGGGGGCAAAGTGTGGGAATGGGCAGAGATATGCAGATTGCGTTGGTGAAGAAGAAGAGATGCGGGGTTTGAGGGTGAGTTTTGAAAGGGCATGAGTTCGGGAGACCACATGAGAGGTGCGTGGAGCAAAGCAAGAGTTTATGTGAGCCAAGTTAATTGCACCGGTGTATAAGATGGCTTTAGAATAAAATGATTGAGGATTTGAGAGAATGAGTGTTGAATGACGTTTGAAGGTGATGATTGGGTGTACTGGGGAGATGTTTAGGAAGAGTGTGGAAGGGGGGGCGTAGGCAGATTGTGTTGATGGAGAAGGGGTTGGGAGGGTGGAAGATTGTATTGTGTCGGTGGGGGAGGCGGTTGCTTAAGGTGTACTGCGGAAAAGAGGTCGGGGAGGAGAAGCGAGGTTTGGTGGTGGTTTGTGGGAGATAGTTGGTAGGGGAATGGCCGGTGAAATGGTGCTGCGAGAGAGGATTGAACTCTCGACCTCTCCCTTACCAAGGGAGTGCTCTACCACTGAGCTACCGCAGCACTTTTCAGTCTTTGCGGTGCCTTGTGCCATATTGTCATAAAATAGGCAAGAGAGCATTTATCTCTTCTTGAAAGAAAACTCTTCTTATGGCATGACGTAGACGTTTTTTAAAAGAAATTCTTGGTTTAAAATATATTATTCTTCCAAAAGCTTATAAAAGCAAAAAGCTTGTGAAAGCTAAAGGGCTATAAGAGTTATTGCAAGGGTTGTAAAAGTTATTGCTATGATACATCAAAATCAGAATACACAAACAAAAGATGCCCAAAATGATAAGAAAAAACAACGTGAGCAAAGGCTGACAAAGCAATTGCGTGACAATTTGAGACGACGAAAAGAACAAAGTCGAAAACGCTCGCAAGAGGAGTGCACAAAAGAATTTTCAGTTTGCGAAAAAGAGCGTGTGGTCTAAGAAGTGTGATGCCGTTTTTTACTCATATACCAGTGTGATTTTAATGAGTGAGTGCTAAACCATAGCAAAGAATCACGACACTTAAGAGTGATGCTTTGTGAGAAGAGATTTCAAAAGATGGAATAAGGTAGAGTACAAATACGATGGATTCGATTAAAATTATTGGAGGAAATACCCTCCAGGGGGTTATTCCTATTTCGGGTGCTAAAAATGCTGCTTTGCCTTTGATGATTGCGGCGTTGCTTACCGAGGAAACATTGATTTTAGATAATATTCCTCATTTGAGCGATGTTGAGCTTTTGATCCGAATTTTGAATAATCATGGTGTCGGTTATGCTGTTGAAGGACGAAAACTTTCTAAAGATTGCGCCGATTCAAGAACAATCCATTTTACTGCAAAAACAATTACATCAACGCGTGCTCCTTATGAACTTGTGACAAAAATGCGTGCAAGCTTTTGGGTTATCGGGCCTTTACTTGCACGGTGTCGGGAAGCAAGTGTTTCATTGCCTGGGGGATGTGCTATTGGAACAAGGCCGGTTGATTTTATCCTCGATGGGCTCAAATGTTTAGGTGCACAGATTACCATCGAAAAGGGATATGTCCATGCGACAGCACCTCAAGGACTAAAAGGTGCGCAGTATCAATTTCCTAAAATCACTGTTGGGGGAACGCACATTATGCTGATGGCTGCTACCCTGGCCCGGGGCGAAACCGTCCTTAAAAATGCAGCTTGTGAACCTGAAGTGACGAATCTTATTCAAGCACTCAAAGCAATGGGAGCTAATATCACCGGGGAAGGTACTTCAACTCTTACAATCCATGGGGTTGAAAAATTGCACGGTGCACGGGTTGGTGTGATTGCTGATCGAATCGAGGCAGGAACCTATGCAATGGCTGTGGCAATGACCGGTGGACAGGTGTTGTTGAAACATGCCAATCCTGATCATCTCATTGAAGTGCTTAAAGTTTTACAAAAAACGGGACTCACTATTGAACACAAACCAGATGGTTTTGAAGTTATCCGCGATCATAAACAAATAAAAATTACGCCCGTTGATATCACAACTGCTCCTTTTCCTGCTTTTCCAACCGATCTTCAAGCACAATTTATGGCTTTGATGGTTTGTGCTCAAGGGTGTGCGAGGATTACTGAAACCGTTTTTGAGAATCGGTTCATGCATGTTCAAGAATTGGTACGGTTGGGTGCGCAGATTACGCTCGATGGAAATACAGCCATTGTTCATGGGACCAGCCATTTGCAAGGGGCACAAGTGATGGCAACAGATTTACGCGCTTCCGTTTCTCTTGTTATTGCTGCACTTGCTGCACAAGGAGAGACAATTGTAGGTCGCGTTTATCATCTCGATCGTGGATTTGAACGGTTGGAAGAGAAATTGTCCAATTGTGGGGCCAATATTCAACGTATAACAGCTTAAAATAATGTCCTCTTTGGACATTTTTTCGAGGGGATTTTTTCTTTGGTGAAGCCCCTCTTCGGGGGATTTTTAAAAAGAGCATGTGAAAGAAAGGTGTGTGAGGTGAGTGCGAGCGGAAAGAAGTGCGGGTTATGGGGAAGTGTTGTTGGGGGTGAATCTGGGAAGGGATGAGTCCTGGAGACTATATGAGTTTGGGAGATAAGGGGTGAGGGGCTGAGTAGGAGAGAGTGAGAGGAACGTGGGAGAAGAGTTGGTTGCGCCGGGATTGCATGAGCTGGAAAAAGGCGGCTGGGGGGTAAAGAGGATGGGTGTTGGATGGCGTTTGAGAGGAATTTTAAAGAGCATGTAGGGGGCAAGGTGCGCGAGGCGAGTGTGAATGGAAAGATGATGCGGGTTATGGGGAAGTGTTGTTGGGGGTGAATCTGGGAAGGAATGAGTCCTGGAGACTGTATGAGTTTGGGAGATAAGGGGTGAGGGGTCCGTGTGAGAGAAAGTGAAAGGCACGTGAGGGCAAGTTAATTACACCGGGGTGCGCGATGCTGGAAAGAAGGTGGGTGTGGGTGGGGGATAAAGGGGAGTATTGTAGAAGGGATGTTGAGTGTGCGCTATGTTGGGGGATGCTGATTGCATCGGTAAAGGGTGTGAGAGGTGTTGTAGGGTAAGGGGGGTTGGGAGAGAAGTGTTGAGCGTTTGTTGTGGGGCATTGTAGGCGAGAAGGAAAAGCTGTAAGGAAGGGTTTGTGAATGCAAGGAGAAACAGGTGTGAGTGTGTCGGTGTGGGTAATGGTTTTTGGAAAGGATATTTGGGGGCTGAGTAGGAGAGAATGAGAGGCACGTGGGAGAAGAGTTGGTTGCGCCGGGATTGCATGAGCTGGAAAAAGGTGGCTGGAGGGGTAAAGAGGGTGGGTGTTGGGTGGCATTTGAGAGAAATTTTAGGTGACTGGTGGGGAGTAGGAAGGATAAAGGGGCAAAAATAGATTCATTGATGGAAGGAAGATAGGGGTAAGATTAGGTTGCGTTAGGGGTGAAGAGATCGATATACTAGGGGGAATAAGGTATGTTTGGGGGAAGACTGCCAGGGGGAGTGAGAGGAATGAGTTGGGGGTCGTTTAAGGGGAATTTTAAAATGACATGTGGAAGCAGGACGCATAAGGCTAGTGCGAGAGGGAAGAGATGCGGGTTGTGGGGAAGTGTTATTGCGGGTGAATCTGGGAAGAGGTTTGAGTCTGGGAGGTTGCATGAGTTTGGGAGAAGGAAATAAGGTGCTGTGTGGGAGAGAGTGAAAGGCACGTGGGAGAAAAAGGGGTGAGTTGGGGAAAATGTGGTCTTACAGCTGAAAATTATCGGGAAGAGCTTCCCAAAAATCTGGAACCTCATTTTTTAAACAGGGGCCTAAGCGTACAGCTGAAACATGTTGTGCAAGGCCTGTGCTATCTGAGAGTTCAACGGCAAATCCACAAAGTGTTACGGAGCCTTGAGCGGGTTCGTAACGACCCCGTTTTTTCTTATAAAGAAAACGATATAAAGGCTCTTCCTTATCCATGCCAAGAGAGGAGTTATAATCTCCGCACATTCCTGCATCCGATAAATAAGCGCTGCCTCCTTCTAAAATCTGTGCATCCGCTGTGGGGATATGTGTATGGGTTCCTACGATAACGCTGACGCGACCGTCAAGAAAATGACCAAAACATTGCTTTTCACTTGTGGCTTCTGCATGAAAGTCAAAGATAATAGCATCTGCTTGTTCATGCAAAGGGCAGGCGGAAACAATCTTTTCAGCTGCTTCAAATGGGTCATCGGCAGTACATGGCATAAAGACGCTTCCCAAAACATTGGCAACAAGAACTTGTGCTCCGTTTTTTGCTGTTATGAAACAAGAGCCTCTACCAGGGGTGCCTTGGGCAAAATTGGCAGGACGTAAAAAACGCTCACTATAAGTGGCAAATTTCAAAGTTTCTTTGTGGTGAAAAGCATGATTGCCTGTGGTAACAACGTCAACACCTGCTGCTAAGAGATCTTGATACACATCTTGTGTGATACCAAAGCCATGAGAAGCATTTTCACCATTTACAACAACACAGTCAAGCTGCCAATGTTCAATAAGTTGGGGGAGTGTGTGACAAACAGTAGTGTAGCCTATTGTCCCTACGATATCTCCTAAAAATAAAAACCGCATAAGGGTTTTAAGCATAATTTAGCGTTCTATAAAACCCTTTTCTGTGAAAATTTTTTGCAAAACAAGATCATGTTTTCTTTCAGGAATAGATTCCACTTCCTGACATGAGAAGCCTAAACCCCATAAATGCGCACGGTGCCCATGTTTTTGAAGATGCTCGATGGCGCGATCGTAGTAGCCTGCACCATAGCCAAGGCGGTGACACTGGTTGTCAAACGCACAAAGCGGTACAATGATCACAGTAGGGGTGACAACTGCATTGTTTGCGCTGGGGCCAAATGTATTAAACCGCATGAGTTCTAACTGTGTTGTTGGTGCAAATGTTCGGAAAACCATTGTTGTTTCATCAATGATAGCGGGTAGTGCTACATGTCCCCCACGCGATGAAACAAAATCGAATAAAGAGCGTGGGTCTATTTCTGAGTGGATTGGCCAATAGCCGGAAAGAATTATATGCGAACAATCTTTCACTGTTTGTTCAAGATAATGTGCGATGTGGGAACAGGCACGATGCGAAAAGGTGGTACGCTTATGTGCACAAAGGGCATTACGGTGCGATATGCCAAGAGCACGCAGACGTGATCGATCAGACGAAATGGACTGCGAATATTGGGAAGTTGTGGGCATTGTTCAATTTATTATCTCTTCAATCAGTAGAAAGCAATCATATTTGAAAAATGTTTCGATAGGGAAGAGCTGATTATTTCAATCAATATAAAAGAAAGGATGGGTAAAAGGAAGGTGTTATGGAGACAGATGGGTAAAAGGAAAAGCAAGTAGGGGGGCGGGGGGTAGACTTGGATACGCTTGTTTGAGGGAATATTGGCTTAACATTGGTGTGTGAAAGTGTTGTGGGTGTGGGCGAGGTTGGTACGAGCGAGAAAAGGGTGAAAGGTATGATGGGTATTGGGGCAGAGAGTTGAATTAAAGAAGAGGAGGGAAGGCGCTGTATATGAGGGAGGATGAAGTGTATGTGGTGTGAGGAAAAGGCACTGTAAGATGAAGGGAGATTTTGAGAGAGGTTTTAATAAAGAAAAGCTTAAGGAAGTGTTTTGGGGAGGAAAATGAGCTACCGTTGGTAGAGGGGTGAGGCTCATGTGAGTAGCAAGCAAGGGTGTGCGAGTTGTGAGGAAAGGGTGTTGGGTAAAGGGGGAGTGTGCGTTGTGTGAAAGGAAAAAAGAGAACATGCGTGGGAGAGAGGAGAGGGGATAGTTGCGTTTGTGGAGAATACAAGTTGTGGCTGCGGGACGAGACTGGTGCGAGCGAGAAAAGGGTGAAGGGTAGATGATAGAGTGTTGGTTTATGAGCATGAGTCTGTGAGAAGAGAGGAAGAGAACGCGTGCGTTTTGTGCATTATGAGGGGCTTTTTCTCATGGTGGGGGAGGTTTTGGAAAGGAAAGCTCGGGGGAGTGTTTTGAGGAGGCAATGAAATTTGGGAGAGGGTTGAGGGCAAGGTTGTGGGGGGCCGTGGATGAGAAGTGGAAACTAGAGGTGTGCGGTGAATGCTGGGTAATGGAGGACTGGGTTCGTTATGTTGTGGAAGGGTGTTGGAGGAAGAGATGGGAGAGAGTTGGGGATGCGTAAGAGCAGGCAGGAGTTTATGGGAGCCACATTGGTTGCACCGGTGTATAGGATACTAGTGGAAGGGTACCGGGGGGTGGAAGGACGGATATTGGTGGTGTTTGAGGGCAAAGATTGGGTTGCGCTGTGGTATGTAGGATGCTCTGGAGAGAAGATGGCTAGGAGGTGAGAAGGGATGAGTTAGGGAAGTTAAGGTCCACGTTGGTGGAAGAGATGTGGATTATGGATGTAGTGCGATGTTGGTGTGGGCGAAAAGGGGTGAAGGGTATGATGGGTGTGTAGTAGGGGAAGGGTGTTGAAGGAAGAGGCAGGGAGAGAACTGAGGATGAGAAGAGGGATGAGTGTGTATGTGGTATGAAGAGAAGACGTTGTAAGGTGAAGGGGGTGTTTGGGGAGCAAGATGAGTTACATTGGTGGAGGGATGAAGCCCGTGTGAATGGCAAGGAGGTATGCGAGTTTTGAGGAAAAGGTTGTTGGATAAGGGAATGTGCGATGTGTGGTTAGTGCAAGAGGGATAGGAAATTTGAGTGTGTGTGGAGATATTGAAAGCGGTGTAAAGCTGTTGATGGTGAGAAAGGCTAAGTTGCACACAAGAACAGAGGAAAGGGTACTCAAGGAAGGGAAAGTGGTGAACCACAACAACCGATGGAAAAGTTTGATTCCGAGGACCTAGGCTACTAGGTGGGCGCCGTGTGAAAAAGCCCACAAGCCTTTTCAGGGACAGCTCCCTTGGGAATCAATAAGGTCTCAGGAATATGTTATTTCCTGTCGAGAAGCGCAGAACACCATCCCTTATTATAGGATAGTTTAATGATTTCTACTAGATAAAAATTGTTTTATGATTTTTTCAAATGATAAAAATTCAAATATTTTGATCGAATTTTTTGCTTAAAAGCGTATCGATGCGGTTCTGGACTTGTTGCATTTGTGGATAAAATGTCAAAGCTGTTTCATAGGCTTTGATAGCAAGCTCTGGTCTTTGTGTAGCTTCCATGACGATTCCAAGCTCAAAAAACGCAATATAATTACGAGGTTCAAGTTGGAGGGCGTGATGAAGGTCTAGCATTGCTAGTTTGAAGTCGCTTAATTGAATGTGTATCCACGCACGCCTGCTCCAGGCTTCAGCATAGGTGGGGGAAAGTGCAATCGCTGTATCAAGATAATCCAAAGCAAGGCCATAATTTTCTGCACTAATGCCTTGTTCAGCCCATGTCATCAAAAGATCAATCGTTTCACTGCCAGATTGCGACCATAACCGTTGAATTTGCTGACTTATAGTTTTGGCTTCCCTTGCATTGGCACAGTATTTTAATTCTTTCAGTAAGCGTACGATCTCTTTTTCTTTACGCTGTTTAGTTCGGTGAGCATGGCTGTGGTACGGCGATTCTTTATCTTCTAAAAGAGTTTTAGCCGCATCTGGTTCATGAGGTGTTGTTGATGGTTGATTCGGGATGAGATCATCCAACGGTAAGAGCGATTGAGGAGAAGGCTCTTCAAATGGTGAAGATGGGGAAGATGCAGCAGAAACAAGTAGAGTAAATGAGGATGAAGAAGGTGAAAGTAAAGGCGGTGATGGTGAAAACGCAGTGAGTAGAGATAGTGTGGGTAGCAGTGGAGTGGGTAGAGATGCAGTGAAAAAAGATGATGAGAGAGAGGATGCAGTGAGAGAAGACGGGGGTGGAGGAGATGAAGATAAAACAGGAGTGGATGAGGCGAATGCGAATGGAGAGATATATCCATTACCGTGAAAAAGCAAAAAAAGAATACTAACACAGACTAAAATAAATATCTGTTTTTTCAAAGTCTTGAAATACAGAGGAAGAAAATGTATCATCAAAAATATGTTATAAAAAAGAGCTTTGAGAGCTTCAAAAAACAAAGTGCCCACAAAAAACAGCAGGCCACACCATCATTAACCTTGACGTGCTCTAAACCGTGGATTGGTTTTATTAAGGATGTAAATACGACCTTTGCGGCGCACCAACCGATTGTGGCGATGACGTGTTTTGAGTGCTTTGAGCGAATTTTTAATTTTCATAATAATCACCGTTTATAACGCATACTCATGATATGATACTCTTTTGGTATCATCACATAGTTCCTCTCATCACTACTTTAAAAAGCACCGCGCTTTTCTCAAAGAGATAACACCACTCATTGCTAATGAATAAGAAGAAAAATAAAATTTTTAGCAGGGTGTCTTAGTTTTGTCAACTAAGCGTTCGTTGTGGAATTGAGAAAAAGAAAAGGGCATTGAATGAATTGTTGGGTAAGGGAGGTGGGTGTAGGGTGTGAAAGCAAGGAGAGCTTAGGGACGAGTGAGGGGAGGTTAAGAGTGAATTGGGGATGTTGATAAGGGAATTTGTGTTGGGTTGGTAGAAGGGTAGAGGTGTGGGCTGCGGTATGGTGTGGGGCTAATGTGAGTGGGAAGAATATTAGGGGAGAGGATGGGGGATGAGAGGGGAGTGCACATGGGAGGTAGGTAGGGGTTGTTGGGAAGAAGAATTTGATAAAATGAGGAAAAAAGTACGTGAGCAGTAAGTAAGCATTGGTGAGAGAAGTTGTGAGTGCATTGATATAGAGGGAGGACTGGGGATTTCGGTTTGAGAGAGCGGATCTGGAGGGGCATGATACGGGTACGGGGGTGTTGGAAGAAGAGGGCTTGAGGGACAATTGGGGATGCTGATGGGGGAGTTTGTGCTGGTTCAGTAGAGAGGGCGTGGGTTGTGGGTATAGTTGGGGGACAAATTGATGGGTATTCTGTGGGGTTAGTGTGAGTGAGAAGAGGTGTAGATTATGAAAGTAAGATGTTAGGTAGAGAGAGGAGAATGTGCGTGGGAGAGATAGGATATGAGGCGTGGTGGAGGTGGTGATGTGTGGAGGGTAAGGAGTGCTTGAATGCGTTGGTAGGAGTATGCTGGCTGTTATTGGTATAGGGGAAATGCTGGAGAAGATGTTGGGGGCTTTGGTCTGAGAAGGTGGATCTGGAGTGGGAATAGTGTGCGAGTGGTGAGAAGAGATTGAGGGCAGGTGATGGATGGGGTGTGCTGGATTGGTAGGGGATGTGTGCTACGGTGTGGTGTGTGGGGGTGCTAATGGGAGTGGAAAAGATTATAGGTTGTGAAATAGGATGTTAGGTAAGGAGGGGGGAGTGCGCATGGGAGGAGTAGGGTATGAGGTGTAGGTAGTGAAGAAAGTGAAACTTTGGGGAATGTTGAGTACGTTGGTGGAAAAAGTGAGTTTAGGAGGTATGTGGGAAACAAACAAACGTTGATGAGAGAAGTTGTGAATGCATCAATGTGAGGGAATGTTGAGGCGAAGATGCTGGTGATTTTGGTTTGAGCAGGTGGATCTGGAGGGGAAATGGTATGTGGGGGGTGAGGAAAGCCTGGGATGTGCTGGTGGGAGGACTTGTTCGCTGTGTCGATAGAGGGGCACTGGCCGCAGTGTGGTGTGGGGTTGGTAGGAGTGAGAAGGGTATATTGGGGGAGAGATGAGAGGTGGGAGTGTGCGTGGGAGAGGGGAGGATATGGGGCGTGGGTAGTGAAAACAGTGAAACTTTGAGGAATGTTGAGTACGTTGGTGGAAAAAGTGAGTTTAGGAGGTATGTGGGAAACAAACAAACGTTGATGAGAGAAGTTGTGAATGCATCAATGTGAGGGAATGTTGAGGCGAAGATGCTGGTGATTTTGGTTTGAGCAGGTGGATCTGGAGGGGAAATGGTATGTGGGGGGTGAGGAAAGCCTGGGATGTGCTAGTGGGAGGACTTGTTCGCTGTGTCGATAGAGGGGTACTGGCCGCAGTGTGGTGTGGGGTTGGTAGGAGTGAGAAGGGTGTATTGGGGAAGAGGATGAGAGGTGGGAGTGTGCGTGGGAGAAGGGAGGAATGTGGGGCGTGGGGGGAGAAGATGGGTAGATTATGGGAGGTGAGGAGAAGGAGTGGCTGGTCCTGTTAACTGGATGACATGGCCCATCTTGCGTTCCGGTTGCACAGAGTTTTTACCATATAGATGCACGGATGTGTGTTCTTGCGTGAGGAAATGTTTAAAGTCATCCAAATTATGGCCAAGAAGGTTGGTCATTTCACAATTACTATGGCGGTATGTGTCACCTAAAGGAAGGCCACAAATGGCGCGAATATGCTGTTCAAACTGTGAGGTTGTGCATGCTTTTTGCGTCCAATGACCAGAGTTGTGTACACGAGGAGCAAATTCATTCACAAGAAAACGATCATCTGCTAAAACAAAAAATTCAATGCACAAGACACCAACGTAATCAAGAGTGCGCATAACCATGGAGCTTATCTCTTGTGCGGCTTCTTGTACGGCATGCGAAACTTTTGATGGAACAAATGTTTTGTGAAGAATACCATTTTTGTGCTGATTTTCAGGACAGTCATAAGAGGCAGAAGCTCCCTGGGATGAACGCGATGAGAGGACTGAAATTTCCGATGAAAAGGGTACAATTTCTTCTAAAATTGAAGGCTGATAATGAAGAGAGCTTAAAGCTGCGTCAATGATTTGTTCACTAGGATGATGAAGAACAACCTGGTTTTTGCCATCATAGCCAAAGCGCCTTGTTTTCAAAATGCCATGTCCACCCAATGCAGATAGCCCTGAAACTAAAGAAGCACGATTATGAACTGCGTACCATGAGGCTGTGAGAATACCTTTCTCATTCAAAAAAGTTTTTTCAAGAACTCGGTCTTGCGCAATTTCCAAAGTTTTAGATGATGGATAAAGGCGCTTTTCTTTTTCAATATAGTGAGCCGTTTGGAGAGGAAGATTTTCAAATTCATATGTGACAACATCACACATTTCAATCAGACGATCTAGTGCGACTTCATCATCGTAAGGAGCAATGATATGATGATTGGCTGTTTGCGCTGCTGGGCAATGTGCTTCAGGACAAAGAACAACTGTGCGATAACCAAGTTCTGCTGCTGCTATCGCTAACATGCGGGCTAATTGCCCCCCACCAATAAGACCAATCATACTTCCCGGTTGTAAACTCTCAGGAGGATGAAGCATCTAAAACCTCATTTATAGGGTACTCAGCAATATTTTCTGTTTGTTGTTTTCGCCATTCTTCAAGACGCTTCGCAAGGTTTTCATCATAAACAGCCATTACTGCTGCTGATAAAAGCGCTGCATTAATAGCACCTGCTTTGCCTATTGCTAATGTGCCAACTGGTATGCCTGCAGGCATTTGCACTATGGAAAGTAAAGAATCTTGACCAGATAACACGCGTGATTGCACAGGAACTCCAAAAACAGGCAATGGAGTTAAAGCTGCAAGCATGCCGGGAAGATGTGCTGCACCCCCAGCACCTGCTATCAAAATTTTAAAGCCTGCCGCTTTTGCCCCTTTCGCAAAGCGATAGAGCCGATCAGGGGTGCGGTGGGCAGAAATAATCTGTGAGACATGAGAAATGCCAAGCTGTGTTAAAATATCCGCGCTATGGCGCATTGTTTGCCAATCTGATTGGCTGCCCATTAAAAGCGCGACGTCAAATGCGTGTTTGGCCATTTCACATCCTTTGTTTGTTGCTTGACTTTATGTTTTGTCAAAGAAATTCACTTTCTTGCTTTTTTAAAACTCACCATTCTAAAAGTTTTCTATTTTTTTGCAAAGTTAATTTTTGCAAAGTCGAATAATAAGCGTCAACTATTTTTCTTTAATTGACTCATCTCGGATCGTATTTTGCAAAAAAGAAATAGAGATAATGGGGCAAGGTTATGATGGGGGAGTGTGGGGATGTTTTTTAGGTAGGTTTAGGGGGGTGTGGGAGAAGAAAGCGAGCGTTTGTGGGGACAGGTTGGTTGCGTTGGTGTGGTGGAATGCTTGGAAAGAGGAGGATCAGGAGAGAAAGTTGCGAGGAAAGGATCTGTGGATGAGAAGAGGAATAGAGGTGTGTGATGAATGCTGGATGATGAAGGGTTATGTTCGTTGTGTTGTAGAGGTGTGTTGGGGAAAGTTGTGGGAGAGAAAGTTGGGATGAGGAGGGAAAGATGCTGGGCGTTGTGTAGTGTGCTAAGAGGCTTTTGTTGGAGAGGATGGGTTTGCAAGGGTGGATTTGGAGAACAAATAATGTGCAAGAGGAGGGGGGAAGGAGAGGCGTTGAGAACTGGGGTATGAGGAGGAGTTAGAAAATAGAATTTGCAAAATGAGGCTGAAAAAGGGAAAAAAATGAGATTTTAAAAATCGAAGCTTTTAATCAAAACAGGCGAGAAAACCTTAAATCAAACATGACTGTTAATAAATGCAAAGGAAAATCTCATTCTTTGTTAAATCCCTGTTCACAAAACCGTAAAAATACGATATGAGTACCCTCTAATAATTTGCGATGTATAAACAATCAATAAATTTATATTATTATGCATTATAAAGTCAGAAAAATAAAAATAAAGTCGATAAAATAAAATCTAATTAATTCATTATAAAGAAAGCCATTTATTTATGTCCAAAGAAGAAGTTTTGGAATTTTCTGGTGTTGTAACCGAACTCTTGCCTAATGCAATGTTTCGCGTAAAACTAGAAAATGATCACGAAATTATTGCTCATACCGCTGGAAGAATGCGTAAAAACCGTATTCGTGTGTTGGCTGGTGATAAGATTATGGTTGAAATGACACCTTATGATTTGACAAAAGGGCGTATTACATATCGCTATAAATAAGAAATACAGAGGTGGGGCTGTTTTCTTACAATTTTCTCACTGTTTCATAAAAGTTCGTAAAGTTGTTCAAAAATACAGAAACTTCAAAACAATTTGGTGCATGCGTTTAAAAAAATTCCAAGTTGTTGATGGGAGTAAAGCGAGCTACAAGTAAAGTGAGGGTGTGCATAACGTGTCACACAGTAAGATTTGGTGGTTCCAAAAAAAGTCTGGTGCTCTAAAAGGCTCCTTTTGCAGGGAAAGTTTGCGGAAGAAAGAGTGTCAAAGTAAAGTTAAAGTCAGGTGATGCGTTTTAACGCAATCTCAAAGGGGTTTTCATTATGGAAATCGATTTGGTACTTGCTTCTGCTTCGCCGCGTCGTTTAGCACTTTTGGCGCAAATTGGTGTTAATCCAAGCCAAATTTATGCGGCTATGATTGATGAAACGCCAAAACCAAAAGAGCATCCCGCTCATTTGGCTAAGCGCTTAGCATGTGAAAAAGCACTCAAAGTTTATGAAAGTCTGTTATGCTCTGATCATAATAACGAATACGTTGTATCGTCGAAAAAATGTTTGATTTTGGCTGCTGATACTGTTGTTGCTGTTGGACATGTTATTCTTCCTAAACCCAGTGGGAAAAAGGAAGCTTATGAATGTTTGCACTTTCTGTCTGGGCGTTCTCACAACGTATATAGTGCTGTTTGTGTTGTGAGTGAATGTGGGAGCAAAACTGTTCAATTAGTCAAAAGTTGTATTCGTTTTCGGTATTTGAGCCCTTCAATGATTGAGGCTTATTTAGCTTGCCGGGAATGGGAGGGAAAAGCTGGTGGTTATGCTATTCAAGGCAAAGCTGGGGCTTTTGTTACCAATATTTCTGGTTCTTATTCCAATGTGGTTGGTTTACCATTGGCTCAAACAATGGATCTCTTAACAGCTTATCACTATCCTGTTCTCTCTAAGTGGGCTTAAAATATACCTTGAAAATGGGGACTAAGGTGCTGCTTAGATGGCGTAAAGAAGGAAGATAGTGTAGGCGGGGAAGGGTGTTGAGTGGTGAAGAGAGGTGCACGTGAAAGGGAAGAGAGGTGTGGGAATAAAGGGAAGAGGGAGGCGTGTGAGTGAGGGAGAACTAGAGGTGTGTGATATGGGGGGAGATGTTGTAGGGCGAAAAAGAGGATGGGAGAGAAACATTGATGCTTGTGTGGGGTAGTGCGATCAGAAGAGTGTTGGGGGCAAAGTTGTGGGGAGGTGTTGAGGGTAATGAAGGAGAGGGTGTGAGAGGATGGAAGTACTTTTTGTGAATTTAGGAGGTGCGTGGGAAGCAAGCAACAGTTGGTTGGGAACAGGTTGGTTGCATTGGTATTGGTGTGGGTCAATATTGGGGAGAAGATGCCGGGGGTTTTGGTTTGAAAAGGGGGATATGGAGGGGAAATGATGAGTGAATGAGAGTGTTGAAAGGAGGGGCGTTGAGTATGAGTGCTGTGTGGGGTAGGCAGCCAAGAGAGTGCTGAGGGTAGAGGTTGTGGGAAGGTGTTGAAGGCCGGAGAGGACTGTAGATGAGAGGAGGAGCACTAGAGATGTATGATGTGTTCGGAGCTTTGGAGAAAAAGACAGGAGAGGGCGTGAGAAGATGGAAGTGCTTTTTATGAATTTAGGAGGTGCGTGGGAAGCAAGCGACAGTTGGTTGGGGACAGGTTGGTTACATTGGTATTGTTGTGGGTGAATATTGGGGAGAAGATGCCGGGAGTTTTGGTTTGAAAGGGGGGATATGGAGGGGAAATGATGAGTGAATGAGAGTGTTGAAAGGAGGGGCGTTGAGTTGGGGTATGAGGAGGAGGTTGTAGGGTGAAGGAATGTTTGGGAGAGAAGTGTTAAGAGTGCAGTATGTGAGGTCAATGCGAATGGAAATGGTGGTGAAAGCAAAGTTGTAGGAAGGGTCTGTGGATAAAAGATGGGGGAACACTAGAGATGTGTGGTGTGTTAGGAGCGTTGAAGGAAAAGGCAGAAGAGAGCTGGGAGTGGTGGAGAGTGTGCTGTGTGGGGTAGTGCAGGGGAAAAGTGTGGAGGATGGTGAAGCTGGAGAGTGCTGGAGGCAAGGTTGGCTGCATTGGTGGAGGGTGTAAAAAGGACGGTGGTGAGTGTGTATGGTGATGTGAGGAGGAGGTTGTAGGTTGAAGAGAGTATTTGGGAGAAAAGCGTTAAAAGTGCGGTATGTGAGGTTAGTGCGAATGGAAATGGTGGTGAAGGCAAAGTTGTAGGAAGGGTCTGTGGATAAAAGATGGGGGAGCACTAGAGATGTGTGGTGTGTTAGGAGCGTTGAAGGAAAAGGCAAGAGAAATCTGGGAAAGGTGGAGAGTGTGCTCTGTGGAGCAGGAGGTTGGTTGCATTGGTATTGATGTGGGTAAATGTTAGGGAAAAGATGTCGGGGATTTTAGTTTACGAAGGTGGATTTGGAGGGATGAGTTGAGGGAAAATGGGCTGTATTTTTAAAGGGTACGGGTTTTAGGTGCTGTTAGGGTCAGCATGAGTGGGAGAGGTGTTGAGGGTAGTGGAAAGTGTAAGAGGATGGGGATTGAAGGCCATGAGGGCTGGAAATGGTTATAGGTGAGGAGGAGTTAGAGATGTATGGTGTACGTGTTGGTGGCTTTTAGGAAAAGAAGCGGGAGAGAGCTGGGAATGTGTTTGATAGGGATGGAGAGTGTGCTTTGTGGGGCAGGTTGATTGCGTTGGGTGTTGGTGTGGGCGGATGTTGGGGAGAAGATGCGGGGGGCTTTGGTTTGAGAGGGGGGATCTGGAAGGGAATGATGTATGTGTTAAGGAGGTGTTGAGAAGAGTATGGTGTTAAGTGTGAGTGCTGTGTGGGGTAATGCAGGGGAAAAGTGTAGAGGATGGTAAAGCTGGAGAGTGTTGGGGGTAAGGTTGGCTGTATTGGTGAAGGGCGTAAAGAGGACGGTGGTGAGTGTATATGGTGTGAGGAGGAGGCGTTGTAGGGTGAAGAGGGTGTTTTGGAGAGGAGTGTTAAGAGTGCGGTATGTGAGGTTTAGTGCGAGTGGAAATGGTGTTGAGGGTAAAGTTGTGGGAAGGGGCTGTGGATGAGAGAGGGAGGATGAATTTGAAGGGGTGAAAAGAAGGGGGATGATGTATAAGGGGAAGGGAAATGTATAAAAAGGAGAGACAATGCAGGAGCAATCAACACCACGGCGCCCATCACGCCCTTGTCCAGAATGCGGGAAAATGTCACAGCGCGATTCTTATCCTTTCTGTTCGTCACGGTGTCGGGCAATTGATTTAAATCGGTGGCTTTCAGGTGCTTATATTTTACCGCCACCGCCACACAATACAGATGAAGAAGAATAAAAGATGGGCAAAAAAGTTACGCTGTTAATGGAGTAGTTACATCACTATAATGGAAGTAAGTGATGGATTAGGATAAAATAAAATAGCGTAAAAGTGGAATAGAGTAAACATTGAATAAAATAAAAATAGAATAAATTAAAAGAAGCGTTGTGAAATAAAGAAATGTGGTGGCATAAAGAAGCATAGCGGAATAAAAGAAATGTAAAAAGTGTAAAAAAACCTAAGAAAATTGCACTTCTTATGCGTATCACTATGTTTTTAATAACGCTGTTTCTTACTCTCTTTTTGTTATACTTATTATTTGCCCGCCTTTTGCCATGATTAGCACATTTCCCTCTTGCCATGATTATTGTGAGAACCCATATAAAGGTGTGACAATTTGGTTACAGTATATTCATTTGTTACAGTGGGTGATTGTTCGGTGATTATTAATTTTATCGTATGAATAATTGGAGTGTGACCTTAAAGAGATTCTTTTAAATGGGTGTCTTCAAGGGTAGACATGTGAGAGTGCAAGAGAAGGGAAAACAATGAACGTGGACAAATATAGCGAACAGCTGCAAATGTTTCTACAAACAGCACAAGGCAGTGCTCTTGCTTCTGATCACCAACAATTTATGCCTGAGCACTTGTTGAAAGCGCTATTAGAGGATAGTCAAGGTTTGGCTATTTCTTTGATCCAAAAAGCTGGGGGTGATTTGCCTGCGCTTAAAGACGCACTTAAAGATGCGCTTAATGCTTTGCCTAAAGTGCAGGGTGGAAATGGCCAGCTCTATATGTCGCAACCTTTGGCGAAAGTCTTAAAAATAGCTGAGGATCTGGCGCAAAAAGCTGGTGATCAGTTTGTGACTGTGGAACGTGTGTTGCAAGCGCTTGTTATGGAGAAAACAGCTAAAACTGCCGATATTTTATCAAATGCAGGGGTGACACCACAGGCTCTTAATCATGCAATTAATGCAATGCGAAAGGGAAAAACAGCGACAAGCCCGCATGCTGAAAGTCAGTATGACGCTTTGGAAAAATATGCACGCGATTTGACAAAAGATGCACGTGAAGGGAAACTTGACCCTGTTATTGGTCGGGAAGAAGAAATTCGTCGGGCTATTCAAGTTTTATCACGCCGGACTAAAAATAATCCTGTTCTTATTGGGGAACCTGGTGTTGGAAAAACTGCAATTGTTGAAGGTTTGGCATTGCGTATTGTTAATGGAGATGTTCCTGAGACGTTGCGTGATAAACATCTTTATGCGCTTGATATGGGGGCGCTTATTGCGGGAGCAAAATATCGTGGTGAATTTGAGGAACGTTTGAAGGCCGTTTTAGCAGATGTGCAAGCTGAAAATGGGCAGATCATTTTGTTTATTGATGAATTGCATAATCTTGTTGGTGCTGGGAAATCTGACGGACCTATGGATGCTTCCAATTTGCTTAAACCTGCTTTAGCACGGGGTGAGCTCCATTGTATTGGGGCAACCACGCTTGAGGAATATCGCAAATATGTGGAAAAGGATGCTGCTTTAGCACGCCGTTTTCAGCCTGTTTTTGTGCCTGAACCCACACTTGATGATACGATCTCTATTTTACGCGGGATTAAAGAAAAATACGAGCAACACCACAAAGTGCGCTTGGCTGATAGTGCTTTGATTGCTGCTGCACGCCTTTCAAACCGGTATATTACTGATCGCTTTTTACCCGATAAGGCAATTGACCTTATTGATGAGGCTGCGGCGCGGTTGCGTATGCAGGTTGATTCCAAGCCAGAAGAGCTTGATCATATTGATCGGCGAATTTTGCAGTTAAAGATTGAACGAGAAGCTTTGAAAACGGAAGTTGATCCCACAGCAAAAGAGCGTTTACAAACGGTGCAAGCCGAACTCGATACATTGGAAAAACAGTCTTCTGAAATGACGCAGGTTTGGCAGGCTGAAAAACAAAAATTGGGGCATGCTGCTGATTTGAAAAAAAGGCTCGAAGAAGCGCGAAATGCTTTGGCTATTGCACAGCGCAATGGGCAGTTTCAACAGGCTGGAGAATTAGCCTATAGTGTGATTCCTGATCTTGAAAAACAGCTAAGCGCTGCTGAAAATGATGAGCAACGCAATAATTTGATTGAAGAAATTGTGATGGTTGAACATGTGGCACAAATTGTTTCACGCTGGACAGGGGTTCCTGTTGATCGGATGCTTGAGGCAGAACGTGAGCGGTTGTTACGTATGGAAGATGAGATCAGCCAACGTGTTGTGGGACAAGCAGATGCTGTTCAGGCTGTGGCCCGTGCTGTGCGTCGTGCCCGTGCTGGATTACAAGATCCCAACCGGCCTATTGGGTCTTTTATGTTCTTAGGACCAACGGGTGTTGGAAAAACCGAATTGACAAAGGCACTTGCGGCTTTTCTCTTTCAAGATTCTAACGCAATGCTGCGTATTGATATGTCTGAATATATGGAAAAACATGCTGGTGCACGGCTGATTGGTGCGCCCCCTGGATATGTTGGATATGAGGAAGGTGGTGTGCTGACAGAAGCTGTGAGACGTAGACCCTATCAGGTTATTCTTTTTGACGAAATTGAAAAAGCACATCCTGATATTTTTAATCTCTTGTTGCAAGTGCTTGATGAAGGGCGTTTAACCGATAGCCAAGGACGGACAGTTGATTTTCGTAATACTTTGCTCATTATGACTTCTAATCTTGGGGCTGATATTTTAACGGCTTTACCTGAAGGGCAAACAACCGATGCGGCTAGAGATGATGTTATGCGTATTGTTAAAGCAGCGTTCCGGCCAGAATTTTTAAACCGAGTCGATGAGATTATTCTCTTTGAGAGATTACAGCGCAAAGATATGGAAGCGATTGTTGATATTCAGATCAAACATTTACAAAATTTACTTGGTGAGCGCAAAATTACAGTGCAGATCGAACAGGAAGCGAAAGAATTTTTAGCCAATAAGGGTTATGACCCGCTTTATGGAGCACGGCCTTTAAAGCGCATTATTCAAAAGGAAATTCAAGATCCTTTGGCTGAAGATATTTTGCTTGGGGCTATTGGTGATGAAACAACAGTTGCTATTACAAAAACAGGTGATCGTTTGACTTTTTCTCCCATTACGGGTTAGCTCACAAGTGCTTAGAACCAAAAGAGAAAAAAGTTAATGAGAGTTGACAAGGTGAACGTAAACTGATACCATTATAGCATAATCACAATTGTATCTCTCATCCATAAATGCTTGAAAATAAGGTTTTCGTAGGGATGGTACCTGCCGTGTTGTCTACCGCGTAGGAGGTTAGTTTGTGCGCTGTGATTGTAGCGGTAATGTAGGCAAGATTTCATGAGACATGGTGGTTTTATGACAAGTGTCGGTGAAATGTCGATAATATGAAGCTATCGAGAGTGTAGAAGCTATCGGTGGCGTGGAAGTATTTAAGACCGTAGGGGTGTGGGTGTTGACGATGTGAGGGTACCCGATAGATTTGTGCCTTTCTTGTGAGAAGGGGCTTAAGAGGTAGTCGTGAGGGGTAAGTTGCGAAGAATGAGTTGCTTGGCCAATCAATTGCCACTTGGGTGAGGGTTTTTCTGAATAAGTTAAGAGTTTTTTGAAGATGTTTGAGCCAGGTGAGATGGAGAGGTTTTAGGGGATTGTGCCTGGGGCCTTATGCGTGGTGTGTTTAGAGTTTTTTCGTTGTTTCAGATTTAGTCGTGTTTTTGTAATTTGCATGTCATTTTTTGTGACTAAGTTTTGCTCTTTTCTGGCTATTTGAGTGGGATTTTTGCTCCCGACTTTATGTGTGGTTGAGCTTACAGTTTTCTTAAGTTTTTCTGTGATGGGTTGGTAGTTTTCGCTGTGAGGGGGTGTTATTTTCTTGTCATTTGAGTGGTTTTTACTCACGACTTTACGTGTAATTGAGATTACGATTTTCTTAAATTTTTCTATGATGTGTTAATGGTTTTGCCCCTGATGAGAGTGTTGTTTGCTTGTCATTTGGGTGTATCTCCTGTGGATTTATGGGGGAGATTATTGGTAGTGGCGAAATTAATGAGGAGGAATGATTGAAATGGTTTTTCATATCTTTGGGCGTAAGATGCTTTGAGAGGGGAGGGTTGTTTTTTATATGGTCATTTCTTTGTGATATTATTGGTGGGGCGTGTTATTGATACGATATGTTGTTGGGAACATGAAAAATAAGAGGGGCCTTTCTTTATGATTGGGTGGTGCCCATTCTTTGTTGTGGGAAACCCTTGTTGTGAGAGGTGATAGAGTCCTTCTTTTGGGAAACAACGGAGTTTTCTTAAAAAACAAGCCAATCTTTTAGAATGTTTACTGATTTTTGATTAGTGTTGGGCTTCGAGCTTTTTACGTCAGTAGATGAGTGAATGGCTTGTATTAAGATTTATGAGGGACTGCAATAGATTTGTTTATAGTCGGTAAAGGAATGTTAGCGTGGTGAACGAACAGTCTGTGCCTGTACGTGGAAGAGGACGGCCTAAAGGCTCATTGAATAAAAATACAAAGTTGCTCAAAGATGCTCTTTTGGCAGCTGCTACGCAAGCAGGAGATCACTATGGTCGTGATGGCTTGGTGTCTTATCTTGAATATCATGCGATTAATAATCCGGTGTCTTTTTTCTCGCTTTTAGCAAAAGTTTTGCCTCTGCAAGTAAGTGGGGAAGAAGGGAGCGATGTTAAAACAACAGTGTCGCGTGTTGAAATTGTGCCGATGGCTCCTAAAGCCGCAATAACGGAATGATCGTAAGACATCTGTTTTTGATGTATGACATTCTGAAAATCTTTGTTCTATTGGTTGTGGGTGTTTTTGTTGACTGTGGGTTTGTGTGCAATTTCTCATACATTTTAACACTAAGTTCTGTTTTTAAAAGCTTATTGTAAATTCTTGGTTGATGGTGGGATAGTGATTTTTGGTGCAGCCAGTTTGGTTGGCTGCAGTGGTGAGAGGTTTTAATGAAAAGAGTTATGCGTGGCGAGGGGAAGCTTTGTGTGTAGCGGTGGAGGATTGTGCGTGCTTGGGAGGAGGACTGCATGGCATAGTGAGAAAGACCACATGACCAGGAGGAACGGTGTAGTAGCGGAAAGGCTTGTGGCTGATGAGATCTATGTGGTGAAAAGGTTTGTGTGGTGAGGAGAGAACTACGTATGGTGAGAATGTTCATTGTAGCAGGGGGAGGCTTTGTGTAGTTGGTGAGGTTTTGTGTGGTGGAGGAAGTCTGCGTGTGCAAGGAAGAGGACTGCATGGTGGGGAGAAACTGTGTGCTAACGGAGGAGTTGGTGTGACGAAGGTTCTTGTGTGGATTCTTAGTTGATGGTAGGGCGATGATTTTTCAGTGCAAGCCAGTTTGGTCGGCTGCAATGGAGAGGGGTTTTAGTGAAGGAGGGTTTGCGTGGTGGAGAGAAGTTTGTGTAGTTGGTGAAGGTTTTGTGTAGTGGAGGAAGTATGCTGGAGGAAGCGTGTGTGCAGTAGAGAGAGTTGCATAGTAAGAAGAGCCGCGTAGCAGGGAGGGGCTATACCCTCATGAGGGGATGGTACTGTGTTTGATCTGCTGTGGGGTTATTCTCATGATGTTACAATGATATCTCTTAATGACGACTGTTCAAATTGCTCTTATTCCGAAATTGATTCCTGTTTTTTCTGGTCAGGCTGATGTGCGTGCTGCTTGGGGAGGACGTGGATCTGGTAAAACACGCTCTTTTGCCCTGATGTCGGCTGTGATTGGATATCGACATGGGAAGGTAGGGGAGAGAGGCATTATTTTATGTGCAAGACAGTTTCAAAATTCGCTGAATGAAAGTTCGCTAGAGGAAATTAAACGCGCTATTGAATCTTACAGTTTTTTGAGAGACTATTATGAGATCGGTGATAAATACGTTAGATCAAAAGATGGACGTATTGTTTATGCATTTGCTGGTTTAGATCGCAATATTGCAAGCATTAAATCAATGGGGCGCATTCTGCTTTGTTGGGTTGATGAGGCTGAGCCTGTTACTGAGGCTGCTTGGCAAACGTTGATTCCAACCTTGCGGGAAGAAGGGGAAAATTGGCATTGTGAATTATGGGTTACGTGGAACCCTTTACGCGAGAATGCCCCTGTTGAAAAGCGATTTCGTACTGTGAAGGACCCTCATATCAAGGGAGCTGAAATCAATTGGAGGGATAATCCTCGATTTCCTGATAGGCTCAATCGTGCCCGGGAAGCTGATTTTACCCAAAGGCCTGAGCAGTACAATCATATTTGGGAAGGAGAATATCTACAAGCTGTGCAAGGAGCGTATTATCAAAAATTATTGCTTGAGGCTGAGCAGGAAGGACGCGTTACTCATGTGCCGCGTGACCCGCTCATTCAGATCAAGATCTTTTGGGATATTGGTGGAACGGGAGCAAAGGCTGATGCGACGGCTTTATGGGTTGCGCAATTTATTGGACGCGAGATCCGTGTTCTCGATTATTATGAAGCACAAGGGCAGCCTTTATCGGAGCATATTGGATGGGTGTGCCAAAGGGGATATGATAAAGCTTTAATGGTTTTGCCTCATGATGGAGCGACAAAAGATCGCGTTTGTAATGTTAGTTTTGAAAGTGCTCTTCAACACGCTGGTTTTCAGACCAAAATTATTCCCAACCAAGGAGTGGGTGCCGTCAAAATGCGTATCGAAGCTGTGAGGCGTTTATTTCCAGCTATATGGTTTAATCGTGATACAACAACAGCAGGACGAAAAGCGCTTGCATGGTACCATGAAAAACGCGACGAACAGCGTAATATTGGTTTGGGAGCTGAACATGATTGGGCAAGCCATGGGGCTGATAGTTTTGGGTTGATGTGTATTGCTTATGAACAGCCCAATATCCAACCGCGAAAAAATGTTTATCGTTCTTCTCAGAGTTCTTCAACTTCATGGATGGCTTTTTGAGCACATAGGTAGTTTGAAGTGCGCGGGTGGTGCAATAGGTGGTTTGAGGGAGGGCGGTGGCTTGAGGGGGCGCTCATGGGTGCTTTGAATGATATGAAGGTGAGGGCTTGAGAGAGGGATAAAACGCCGCGAGGAGAAAGGTTTGTGAGGAAGCAACCGTGAAGGAGGGGGGTTGAGTTTGTGGTGAATGAGGCTATGAGGGTTCGTGGATGTATGGGTGATTTGTGAGCCTCATGGGTGCTTGTGAGGGGTATGAAGGGTGAAGGTCTTGTGAGGGGGATGAAAACGCCATGAGGGGGGAAGGTTTGTGAGGAAGCAACCGTGAAGGCGGGGGGTTGAGTTTGGGTGAATGAGGCTATGAGGGTTCGTGGATGTATGGGTGATTTGTGAGCCTCATGGGTGCTTGTGAGGGGTATGAAGGGTGAAGGTCTTGTGAGGGGGATGAAAACGCCATGAGGGGGGAAGGTTTGTGAGGAAGCAACCGTGAAGGCGGGAGGTTGAGTTTGTAGAGAATGAGGTCATGAGAGGAACTTGAAAGATATGAGGATTTCGTGGATGTATGGGTCGCTTGTGTGGGTTTTCATGGGTGGCTTGAGTGGCGTTATGGGTGTTTTGAGTGATGTGAGGGGTGAAGGTTTGTAAGAGCGGTGAAAACGCCATAAAGGGTGAGGTCACGAGGGAGAAAGGTTTGTGAAGGTGAAGGCTTTGAGGGGTAACTGTGAGGACGAGGGATTTGAGCTCGTGGAACATGAGGCCAAGAGAGGAACTTGAGGTTGTGAGAAGGATTGAAGCTATGAGAGTTCGTGGATGTATTGAGTGGCTTTTAAAGCTTATAGGTGTTTTGAAGCATATGAGTGTTTTGGACGATATGAAGAGGGTGAAGACCACGAAGAGGAAAAACCGTGAAAACGAAAATTAAGTTCGTGGGGAGTTAAGGCTTGTGCAGAGTTTTGCACATTGTAGGTGAATTTATCATCGTGGATGGTTTTTAACATTATGGGTGACTTTTTAATGGACCAACAGACATCTTTAATCGATCCGATTGAGACACTTCAACATCAGGCACTCTTTAAAAAGCTTGTTACCTGGTATCAGGAAGATATTGCGCATGTCGAACAGTGGCGAAAAAACGCTCAAGAAGATTATGACTTTTATAATGGGCGACAATGGAATGAGCAAGATCTTGCTGTATTGCGAGAACACAATAGACCTGTGATGACTTTTAACCGCATTGCTCCTTTGGTAAATGCTGTGATTGGGGCTGAGCGCAACAATAAACGACAGGTTCAATTTATTCCTCGGCAACCAGGAGCAGCTTTGGCCAATCAGATTTTAACGGGAGCGGCTGAATGGTTTCGTGATGAGGCTGATGGAGAATATGAAGATTCTGACGCTTTTCAAGATGCCATTATTTGTGGGATGGGTTGGACTGATACGCGGCTTGATTATGAAGATGACCCTAATGGAAAGCCTGTAATTACGCGCTTGGATCCTATGAAAATGGTATGGGATGCAAGTGCTGTTAAGCCTAATCTTATTGATGCGCAGCGCCTATGGTATATCGATGAAAAGCCTTTAGAGATTGCGCAAGAAATGTTCCCCGATGTTCATTGGAGTGATCTGCATGCCGATTGGGCACACCACCTTGTTTCAACACGGTCAGGTAGAAGTGGTGCACAAAGTTATGGAGATGCAATCGACGATGAATTTAGCTATCATGAGCGCACAATGGTGACGCTGGCTGAATGTCGGTGGTTTGAACGTGAGGTTTATTATAAAGTTCTCAACTTGGAAACTGGGCAATATATTGATTATTCTGAGGAAGATTTTCAATTTTTGCGCAAAAATAATCCGCATATCCAAGCAACAAGATTGACGAAAAAAGTTGTTAAACGTGCTTTTTTAGGTAAAAGATTGTTTGAAGCTCCTGATAAGCCATTGGTGCCATCCAATCAATTGGGGTGGGAGTGCATTACGGGCTATTTTGATAAATTCAGTCGACATTTTTACGGGGTTGTAAAGCCTGCAAAAGATCCACAACGGTGGGCTAATAAATATTTTAGTCAAGTGATGCATTTGCTCAATAGCCAATCCAAAGGTGGGGTTATGGCTGAACGAGATGCTTTTGATGACGATCGCCAAGCTATGGAAAGCTGGGCAAGGGCGGATAGTATTACGTGGCTTAAAAGTGGCGCTTTGGCTAGTGGAAGAATACAACCAAAACCTGCTGGGCAATTTCCCAACGGGTTTTTCCAGCTTTTTAATGAAGCAAAGGGAGCTATTTCTCAGGTTACAGGGTTGTCTGCGGAATTTGTTGGAACACGTGCGGTAAATCAACCGGGTGTTCTTGAAGAACAACGCCGTCAATCATCGCTTAATTTATTGGCATCCTTCTTTGATGGTTTGCGACGCTATCGACAGCGACAGGGAAAAATTATTCTTTATCTTATTCAAAATTATCTTTCTGATGGGCGATTGGTGCGTATTGCTGGGGAAGAAAATGCTCAGTATGTTCCGCTAACGCGGGAAGTTATTACAAGTTTAGAATATGATATTGTGGTGGATGATGCTCCAACAAGTCCTAATGAAAAAGAGCGCACTTTTGCTATGATTACACAGTTGCTCCCTTTGATGCAAAATTTTGCAACACCAGATATTATGCTCGACTTGTTACGCTATTCACCTTTGCCGGCATCGCTCATTCACAAAATTGCTACAAAAGCTGGGCAGCAGCAGGAGCAATTGCAAAGTGGTCAACAAGTTGGGGCACAAAATGAGGGCGCGCAAGAGACAAAACAAGCGATCCAAGCTCTTTTGCGTATGGCGCAAAATGCACAACAAACTTCCTAATGGATAAGAACTGTATCTTTATTGCCTCTTATTATTTGCCTTATTGGTTTGGAGGTGGTGGGGTGAGGCTTTGTTGAGGAAAAAGGTGTTGCCTTTAAAGGCGAGGGGGTACACTGGGTGAGGAAGTGTTGTTTTAAGGAGGCGGAAGGCTGATTGTCTGGGAGAAGCTATTGCCTGCTAGGGACTGTGTAAGGAGAGAGCGTTGTTTGACAGGGAGATTATTCGTGTGAGGAAAGAGCTGGCACAGTAGATGAGGAAGTGTTGCAGTTGGGAGGGATGATGGGGAAATGTTGCAGCTGGAGAATGGAAGAAGCATTGCGGTTGGGGGATGAGGAAGCGTTGCGGCTTGAAAAGGCAGGACAAGCGCATGCGGAATTTTCTTGAAGGATAAGTGGAGAGAGTGAAGCGATAGGGGAAGGCAGAGGCACACCTTATTGTCTGAGAAGAAGGGCATTGTTTTGAAAAGAAGCATTGCCTGAGAAGCAAGCATTATTGAAGAAAGAAGGTTAGCACAATGGATGAAGAAATATTAACGCCAGAAGAGCAAAACCAACTCGTACAAGATCCTCTTCAAGAAAATGGAGAGGGTGGAGCAATAGGAGAAAACGCGAGTATACCTTTTGATGAAAATTCTCAGAAAGGTAAAGTTTCTCAAGAAGCACCGGGACTTCAGAAGGATGAGGTGCAGCCAGACCCTAATGCAGATTTTATGGGCTATGTACAATGGCTGGGGAAAAAAACTCAAACACAGCAGGATCAAACACAACAGGAATTGGCACAGGCGCAAGACGATAAAAACACTTCTGTTCCCTCAGAAGAAGAAAAGCTGCGTTCCTTTTTTAATCAGTCTGTTGCGACTATTAAGCACAAGCATCTTGATTTTGATCAAGCTGCTGATTTTGTTTATGATATGCGCGCAAAGCAGCTGGCTTCTTGCGCTTCTCTCTACCCTGAAAGAGCCAATCCCAAAGTTATTGATGCATTGATTGGTAATGAGTTGAAGCAGATTTTGCGTGATTGTGCACAAAACAAGCAAAACCCGGCGCAAGTGATTTACTCTATTGCGCAGAATATGGGATATACAAACAAGCAAGGCAACACTGTTAACACTGTTGCTCCTATGCAAAATACTGTTGAGCGTGTGCAGGAAAGACAAAATTCTGCACGTACACTTTCTGCCTATAATGGTTTGAATCCAAAGGGGTCTATGTCTTTGGAAATGCTCGACAAAATGTCTGAGGCAGAGTTTAGCACTTGGATTGATGATCCTAACAATAAAGCTGCTTTTAATCGTTTAATGGGCGATGTGGATCTTTAAAAAAGAGAGGCAGAAATCTGCCAAAAAACACAACCCATTATTAAGTGACCGCTGTTCTGATTATCAGGCATCTGGTTATCAGATAGGGGGGAACATTCGGCAACCGGCTTTTGGCCGGATTTTTAATCAAGACTATAAGAGGAAATAATGGCTGTAACGAGTATTGACGTCAATAACGCATTGACTGTAAAAGCGTGGTCCAAATTACTTAATGGGGAAATTTCAAAAGCGACTTCCATCGCTCCATTAATTGGGAGAGATTCCAATAGCATCATACAGTTGAAAGATGAGGCCACTAAAGCAAATGGTGATTCCATTACCTTTGGTTTACGTATGCATTTGCTTGGTGAAGGTGTGAGTGAAGGGGAGGAACTTGAAGGCAAAGAAGAGGCCTTAAAATTTACAAATGATCGCTTGGTTATTAATGAACTTTCTCATGCTGTGCGTGTCAAAAATGAAGGAACAATCGATCAGCAACGGGTTTTGTATAATTTACGTACAGAAGCTAAAAATGCTTTGGTTGATTGGTATGCTGATCGTTTAAGCATGATGTTTTTTATTCAAGTGTGTGGATATTCGGCAGAAAAAATAAACTTTGAAGGACAAGAGTTTAAATTAAAGCCTGTCCATTACGGGTTTAATAAGCCAACTGCTCCAACAAGTAAACGCATAATACGCGCTAATGGGAAAGAGAAAGATGAAGATTTGAAGAAAGGCGATGAGTTTAATTTAAAATTGATTGATCAAGCGGTGGAACGCGCTAAGCTTGCCATGCCAAAAATTAGACCCGTGCGTGTCGATGGGGAAAGTGTTTATGTGATGTATCTTCACCCAACACAAGTGACACAATTGCGTACGAATACAGAGTCTGGTCAGTGGCTTGATATTACCAAAGCGATTTATAGTGGAAGCCGCATGAAGAACCCTATCTATAATGGGTCACTTGGCATGTATAATGGAGTTATTTTGCGTGAAGCTGCGCATGTGACTGAAGGTGTGCAGACAACTTTAAACAATAGTTCTGCTGAGAATACGCGTCGTGCTGTTCTGCTTGGAGCACAAAGTGCCGTTATCGCTTTTGGTAAAGACCGTGGGGCTACACGCTATAAATTGGTAGAAGAGCTTTTTGACTATGAGCGCGAGTTTGGTGTAGCTGCTAAAACGATTATTGGGATGAAAAAACCGGTCTTTCAGTTGCCAGGAAGCTCCCAAGGAAAGCAGGATTTTGGGGCGATCGTTATCTCAACTTATGCAGCACCTGCTTGAGGGTTTTAAGGTTAGCTTAATACTTAACTTTAAAAGCTTGGGATGCGTCTATTATAAAGTGCCCTTATGAGGTTGGGTTTACACCTATTTGAAAGGTGAGGGTACACCTATTGAGAGGCTTTTTGAAGTGAAGGCGCACCTATACACCTATTTGGGTACTTAAGGGTGTTTTTGACATGTTCTTTCCCAGCAGAGCATTTTGTTGGGGAAGAAGATAACACGTATAAAGAGATTGTTTATGCCAATGACTATTCCAGCTGTCGATTCCCATCCTCTTGATTTCAAATCAAGCTGCGCGACAACCTTTTCCCGTATGGTTGAGCTTATTCAAGATGAGATTGATGATACAACGGGTGAATATTGTGTTCAAATTTATGATTCCATTTGTGCTGCTTTGCGCATATGTGAACGGGAACCTTTTTTCTTTAATGAACACAAAGAGGTAACTTTCAAAACACAAAGTGGGCAAACGTGGTATGGGCAAGAAGACGATGTTTCGATTAAGACGGTGGAGAGCTTAATTAAGACAGTGGGGGCTCTTGAAGGTGTGTTTTTAGAGCAGGGTGGTGCAACACGAACACAACTTATCTATAAGACTGCTAAAATGTTGCAAAAAGATTATGGGTCCAACCCACCGCAGGGGATACCTGTTTTTTATACTTATTGTCAGCGCAAAATAGGTCTCTTCCCGACGCCTGAAACTGTTGGAACAGTTCGTCTTTCCTATAGTTCTTTGCGTTTTGTTGAAGGGGACATGGAGGGGGAAGATCATCCTTGGCTTGTTCATGCCTTTGATTTCATTAAAGCGAGGGCGAAATATGAACTTTACAAAAATATTCTCAAAGATCCTGAATGTGCCGCTGTTTCTTTGGGCGATTTTCAAGAACAGCTTCAGATCTTGCGTTATGAAACATCGCGTCGAAAGGGATGCTCACAAATTGTGCCAACAGGATTTTAGGTCCTTGGGTTTCGGTGCTTGGTTTTAAGTGCTTGGCGAGAGTTTTGATGACTGTGGGTTTAGGGATTGTGGGTTTTAGATGATTGGGTTTATGGGGTTTTAAATGGCTTTTTTTTCAGTTGCTGAATATAGACCTGATATTGCTGATATTAATGGTCTTTTTACTGATGAGCTCATCAATGTGTTACCTGCTGATGGGTCTTATATTCCTATGCCAAGCTTTAGCCCTTTGTCTCAGTCTTGTCCTGATACAATTTTAGGCGCTATTGCTGTGAGGACAAAAAATGGTGTGTCTATTATTATTGGGACGGAACAAAAAATCTATCTTCTCGATAATACAAGCATGCAGTGGAAAGATATTAGCCAAAAGAGAAAGAGTTATTTTGCTAATGTCGATGCGCCTTGGTCATTTGCTTTGTTTGGTGATTATGTCATTGCTGTTAATGCCAATGATAAACCACAGGTCATTGATATTGATCATGATGAAACTTTTAGAGATTTAGGAGGAAACCCGCCACAAGCTGGGATCGTTCGTGTTTGGGGTGATTTTGTTTGTTTGATGAAATTAACTGAACACCCCCGACGTGTACATTGGTCTGGGTTAAATGATGCAGAATTTTGGACTGTAGGTAAAAAAAGTTGCGATTATCAAGATTTTCCTGATGGTGGATATGTGCAAGGGGCAACAGAGACGACTAATCCATTAATCTTTATGCGCTCGGCTATTTATGCTGGGTCCTTTATTCCTGGGTCCAAGATTATTTTTAGTTTTCAAAAAATCCACGATAAACGAGGTGCAAAGACTTCTGAATCGATTGTGTGTCGGGGCGATCTTGCTTTCTTTATTGATGAGGGTGGATTTTACCAAATTACTATTGATGGACACATTACACCCATTGGCTTTGAAAAAGTCGATCGGACTATGATTACAAGAATCAATCAAAGCAGCCTGCCTATTTTGTGGTCTGCGATTGATGGTGTTTATACGCGTGTTTATTGGATGATTGATCTTGATGAGAACACGCAAGAACGCACCTTGCTGATTTATGATTGGGGCCTGAAAAAGTGGGCTGTGGCGACTGTTAACATTGCAATGATTTTACCTATTTTTTCTGCTGGGTACAGTTTGGAAGGGCTTGATCGGGTTTCTTGTAGTTTGGATGATTTACCATTTTCTCTCGACAGTAAAGTTTGGCAAAATGAAGCGCCTGCCCTTGGTGCGTTTGATCAACAAGGAAGGCTTGGGTCATTTTCTGGTGAACCAATGGCGTGTGTGGTGACATCGCAAGAAATGGGACAGACAAGTGGCATGATGACCCGTGTGAGCAATATTATGCCCCAGGTCAATAGCACAGAATTTTATGTGTCTGTGGGGATGCGTTTGCACCAATCAATCGAGGAAAAAATTGTTTGGTTTCCAGAACGACAGGCTTCTTCTCATACAGGTCAAGTCCGTTGTCGCGTGAGGGCGCGGTTTTATCGCTTCAAATTGCGGATCCCTGAAGGGGCTAATTGGTCACATATAACGGGATTTAATGTGGCGTTAAAATCTGCTGGCTTGCGGTAAGCTGTTAAACAAGAATATGGGTGAGCCAAGCAAGTAAGAGGCTAGTGAATAGTAAGCAAAGGTGTAGTTGAGAAGGTACGCAAAGGGCTAACGAGCAGGCAAGTAAAAGGTTGGTGAATAAGCAAGGGCGGTTGGGCAGGCAAGTAAGAATGTGGGTGAGTAAGTAAGCAAGGGTAGTTGGGCTGTTAAATAAGGGTGTGGGAACGGACGAATGGGCAGAAGATGTTGGAGGAAAGTGCAACAAATAGTGAAGGCAGTTGGACGAAAAGATACTGAGATTGACTGCCAAAAGGGTGAAGAAGCTCAAAATGTAACTGCGCAACAAAACAGTCAAAATTTGTATTCTATTCATCTTACAAATCAATGGCCGTGGGAAAAAATAGCCCTTTATCAAGAAGCTATCAATGCGGCGATGCAAACATATGCCAAGCGGTTTCCCGATGATGTGTGTTTGGACACTATTGCAAAAGAGATTGCTGGTGGACAAGCACAATTATGGTTGATCTTAAAAAATGAAACTCAATTTAGTGCTTTCGTGATCACTAAAATTGAAATGACGCACACTGGGAAAAAACGCGTTGTCATTTTAGACCTGGCTGGAAAGGGCGGGCTGAAGTTGGTCAAATTGATTGATCAGGTTGAAAAATGGGCTCGAACAATTCATGCTGATGAAATGCTAACTATGGGAAGGTTTGGATGGTCTAAAATGCTTGGCCAACATGGACATGCTATCAATCTTATTCATTATAGAAAGGTTCTCACCCCATGAGTAGACGAAAAACCCCTCAAGTTCAAACAACAACACAGACAAATGCTCCACCGATATGGGCACAAGGTATTTTACAACAAGCAAGCTCTGATGCTCTTGATTTGTATAATCAAGGTATTGGAGGAAATGTTTATGAAGGTGATCGCCATGCCGGTTTGAGTGATGCAACGCTCAATGCAATCCAGGGGTTAGGAAATGCTGCCAACCAGTTTAACAATCCAACAATCAATCAGTGGTTAAATAGCCCTACTCAAAGTCAACAAAATCTTAGCACTATGGCAAGTGGTGGTTGGATTGGAAACAATAGCAAATTTAATGATGCACTGGACAATGCGCTTTCTAAAACTTCTGATGCTGTTAATCAGTCTATGGCGGGGGCAGGGCGCTATGGTTCTGGAGCACATACCGGTGTGTTAACTGATGAGTTGGGAGCTTTAGCAACAAATGCAGCAGCACAACAATATAATCAAGATGTACTGAATATGATGAATGCCAATCAGATGATTGATAAGGCTACGCATAATCAGATTAATGCTGCAAACAACTTCTATCAAGGACAAAGCAATGCTCAGAGCAATGCTTTAAAGGGTGGTATGGTGCAAGATGCCAATAACCAGCATGCTTTGGATGTTGAGCGTGAAAAATGGATGGAGCAAGACAACCAAGCGTGGAATCGATTAGAACAATTGCTCAAAGTGGGCACAACAGCAGCTGGAAATTATGGTACTCAGACAGGACAGAGTGTGACAGTGCCTTCAGTCACCAAAGATCCTTTACGTGATGCACGGCAAGTGCTTGGATTAATTGGTGGTATTATGGGCCTTTCTGATGCCAGAGTTAAAGACAATATCGTGTCTGTGGGGGAGAAAAATGGCTATCCACTTTATGAATTTAATTATAAAGGAGATCCTCAGCGTTATCGTGGGGTGATTGCGCAAGATCTGATGCGTTTGAAGCCTGATGCTGTTCATATGGATGACAAAACACAGTTATTGTATGTCGATTATGATAAAATTGGCTTTGAGATGGAAAAAGTTATATCACCTGAAGATAAACGCTTTTTCCCTTCATTTTCCCTCTTTTCTGGTATTGATTTGATGCAAGAAGGAGAAACTCTATGAGTTCGATTTATGATTGGTCGCTGGTGGCGCACGAAAATGCACGTGCTGATGATATCATTAACTGGGCAGAAGGACAACCACCAAGCTCAGTCAATGATAGTGCACGTGCAATGATGCAACGTATTAGAGAGTATTTAACGGATAATGGTGGAACAATTGAAGCAAAATTTACCACACAAAAAGATGGGAATGAGACATCTATTCACCTGGTTACTAAGTCTCCTATTGCTGCTTATACAAACGATATTATTGTTCGCTTTAAGGCGCAGGGGGTTAATACTAAAACAACAAATGTTGTATTAAATCAATTGTCTGCTCAGCCTGTTTATAAGGTAACACCAAATGGATTGGTACCTTTAAGTGGAGGGGAGATTCAAAAAAATGGTCTTTATGAACTTGTTTATCAATGTGGTATTGATGGAGAAGATAAAGATGGCTGGTATTTAACCAATCCCACACCTGTGGCTGCTCCAAAACCAGTAAGTAGTTTCCCATCAGGTTTCATTGCGACTTTTGCCATGGAAAAAATTCCTGAAGGGTGGCTTTTATGTGACGGCAAAGATTATTCGCGCAAGGATTACGCAAGTCTCTTTGCAGCCATTGGTGAAATATGGGGCAGTGGTGATGAAAAAACTACATTCAATGTACCTGATTTACGTGGTATGTTTTTACGTGGGCTTGATAGTAAAAGAGAGATTGATAAAGATCGCGTTTTGGGAAGCAGGCAAAACGATGCTATTAAATCTCATACGCATACAGGAAAAATCGATAGTGCGGGTGAGCATAAGCATGAATTTTTACAACAAATTTTCTCGGTAGATGCTGCTAAAGGAAGCACTTTGCCTAGATATCATAATTTTGAGAGGCGGGTTTATACCAAACCTGCGGGTGATCATACGCACACATTTACAATCAACAAAACAGGTGATTCAGAAACACGTCCTGTTAATGTTGCAATTGTTTACGCCATTAAAACATGAGAGCCGAATATAAAGCAAGAAAACTTAATATATGCCAAATATGTGAAGATTTTTCACCACACTATTTCCATTAAGATATTAAATCATACAGAAGATTGGCAGGTAGTATCTCATTTGAGAAGATAACAAGCTTGTGTTTTGAAGATTTCTTTTCCTTTTTCCAAAGAGGAGAATGCATGTTTGGTGTGGTTTTAAGCTTGAACTCGCGTGTGGTTTGCTTGAGTGGTTGAGAGGTTTGTAGTTTGCTTAAAGTGTTGGGCAGCTTGTTTGTTTAATTGAGTGGTAGGCGGTTGGTGCGTTTATGAGGGCATTTAAGTATTTTCCAAGAGAGTTGTTTTTTTACACTAAAAAAATGAGAGAACGAAATGGCACTTTTTCCATTTTCTATCGCTGATATTGATGATCCTGAACATATTCGCTTGGTTCTTTATGCGAGTGGGAGAATGGGTCATGCTCCTTTAAATGCTCTCTTAAAACATATGCAGCAAGAAATGAGGCGTGAAGATAAAAAGAATACTCAAATCACTACACAGTTATTGCAGCGTATTGCTGCCTTAGAGAAACAATTGACAACAATTCTCCAGGACAATGAAAGCAGAGGTACTGCAAGCAAGGTATAGGCAATATGTGTTAGCCAACAATCCAAGGTGGTGAGTATTAACGTCTGGGGGAAATTTAAGGATTTAAAAAATGCGGACAATATCAAAAGAAGGGTTGGCGTTGATTAAAAAATGGGAGGGTTTGCGTTTGGAGGCCTACCAAGATGTCATTGGTGTGTGGACAATTGGTTATGGTCATACAACTAAGGCAGGTACGCCCATTGTACAAGAGGGTATGAGGATCACAAAAGCTGAAGCGGAAGCCATTTTGCGAAAAGATTTAGCACAATTTGAACAAATAGTTGAACAGGCGGTTTCTCAACCTTTAACTGATGAGCAATTTGCAGCTCTTGTGTCCTTTTGCTATAATGTGGGAACAAGCGCTTTTTGTAACTCTACACTTTTAAGAAAGCTTAATAAAGGTGATTATGAAGCTGTACCGGCTGAATTGCAAAAATGGACAAAATCAGAAGGGCAACGCTTGGAAGGTCTTGTGCACCGACGTGCTGCTGAAGCGGGGTTATGGGCTAAAGGGGCTTATGTTTGTTCTAATTATCAGGCAGTGGAAGCTACAGGCGGTGCTTCTATTTTGACAGCAGAATTTCTAGCACCAGTTATTGGATCATTTTCAGGTTTAACAGGGATTTTTACCGGATATGGGCCTGTACAATGGGCTTTAGCGGCCGTTATGGTTATCGCAATGATAGTAGGTGTTTTCGTGTATCTTTCTCGAATGAGAGAAGAACAATTGTGATCTTATTATTGCCTTAGAGCTTGGTTGTTGTTTGTATCATTGTTGTCATATGAGGCAGCTTTTTTTATTATGGACGCTCTTTTGAACAGAAAAAATGCGTGTCCAAACTATGTTAGCTTTTCAAAATCATGAGAAAATCAATGATGAACTTTTTTGCTTTCTCTCTTTTATATCTGTCATTTTCTTGGCGCGGTGCCAAATGAGTGTTTCACTGTTTTGCACGGGTTGGACTAAATCACCCTTCGTTTATGAGCTAGCACATTTAATTGAAACAAAACTGTTGCTATCACACTGGTTTCATGGTTGTAGCCGTTTTGGTTAAAAGAAAAATGTTGGAAGGCATAAATAGCACAAACAATAGATTTGGTTTAGACGGATGGGGTGATAATATGATGTTTAAGACAGGGTATCTTTGACTCTCATAGGGTTTAGAATATGCACAAATTCTTTGGTGATGCTTTTCATATATTCTTTGTGTATAATTTGCTATTTTTAAAAGGAGAGTGGACCTTATAAGAAGATGGGGAGCGCGCGCTTATTTCATTAAATGATCAGTAAAAAGGTTGAGAATATTTAAAAGAGCTACAGAATAATTAAAGCTTTACCTTTTCTTGATTACAAGAAGGGTGATGGATTTATGAAACGAGTAATTGCTTTTTGGTGCAAGACAATTCATAATACTGTTGATTGTTCATGGATCTTTATATTCGTCGCACTATTTACTGTTCAAAATTTGCCATGATCGATTAAAGGCAGACAGTTCATGGACAAAAAAATCCACACGAGGTTAAAATATTATCGTAGAAAAGCATATCGTAAGATTTCTGTTATTCTTTTTGCATTTTTTTTGTGTGTGTTGATTTTTTATTTTGCAGTTCAAAAAATTGCTGATCATTTTTTTTTCACAAAACAAATTCCACAAAATGTGCCTGTTAAGCTCGTTATTCCGACATTTGATTTGTACATTTATTGTAAAGAAATTGCTGCTTCAGTTCTACCTGATATGAGGGGTGAGGTTTATTATCGCTGCTTGCGCTCAGAAAGCGAAGCTTATTTTACAGTTCGCGAAATGTGGGAAGAGGTTTCTGATAACTCAAAGGAAAAATGTATTAAAGTGATCAGGCCGGGGGATGGAAATTATTTCCTCTTACGGGATTGTTTAATCAATGAACAAGATGAAAATAGTAATAAAATGCGCAATCGTTTTTGATTCTTCAATGGAGAATTGAGAATAGGTAAAATACTATGAATAATAAATATGTGAGCTATAACGAGAGTATTTCTCAATTTGATTTTAAACTGCAAACATGGTGAGTGGGAGTCGCTAGTGTTTTAAGATAATGATGTAAGTGAATTCTTATTTAAAGGAATATTGGTTAAGTAAAAAGGCTAACTTGAAACACATTAAAGGCTGTGGCGATTTTTTCAAAATGATATTAGGCTTTTTATATGAGGAAGTGTAGCAGTGCGTGGACCATTTCTTTATAAGATGGCACGTTTGTTTGTGGATAAGAATCTTTTTAAGATATGCCGAGTGTTTTGATATTTTAATTTTTGATGGCTGCGATAGTCAACGGCCATGGGGGGGGTGCAAAGTGAACACTTTCTATTGATGCACAAATGAGGTGGTTGAAAGAGGGGGATATTTAACCGTTTGTGTTTTTAGTTTAAAAAGGGTTAGAGTTCTTCTGTTTCAAATGAGAATGAATTTTCAAGAAAGAATTTAGAATAAGTATGCTCATTATCATCAGCAGAAACGTTGAGAGATGAATTGTCGTGTTGATTGAGTTGGTTGTAGTCATGTCTACATACTTCACAGGTTTCAATGAGAATGTCGTCTAATAAAATGTTTTTTGAATCTTTTTCAAAGTTATGGTGAAATTTGCTGTGTGTTGCGTTACAAAAAGTGCATTGAAAATGTGCAGAGCGCCATAATGTGCTACAATAAAGGCAAGAACAAAGCTGTGGTTTTTCTTCGCCTTTCCAGCCATCAACAATGTTAGTCAAATGTGTGCCTGCACAGGCGGGACAAAGATTATTTTGTTGTGGGATCAATGTTTGAGGATTAAGCTGTGAAGCAATGAGGCAATAAATAATTTGCAAAGCACCGGTGATGAAAATATGTTCTGCTAAATGTTGGTGGGAAAGTGGGTGATTTAACAGATCATGCCCCCATAAGCGCCATTGGTCTTGCTGCTGTTGTGCTTTGTTGAAAGCTTCTTGATATTTTACAGGTAGTACGCTGGTTGAAATATGATTTAAAAAATTATGCACAACGCTATCATAAAATCCTAGGCTCAATATTTTTGATCGGTCAAAAGGAGGAGCAGACACCATCGTAAAACGGCTAAGTGCTGTGGAAAAATCTTGCAATGTGTTTGTTAATTGTTGCTGTGCATTGCAAAAATGAGCCCAAAATAAAAGATCTTCTTTATTAGGGCTGGTTGTGGCTAAATGCATAAAACGATGTGTGCGCTTTTCGAACAAACTTTCTCTGTCAGGTAATTTGACCCAAGGGGAAGGGTGAACAATATTACTCTCGCTCTTCTTTTCCAAGAGAGTGTTGCGTTGTAGCATAATGATTATTCCCCTTGTTTATTTTTAACGCCTGTTCTTTTCTTTTTTTCATCATTTAGGTGTGTTTTTTATACTCTAGAATTTATATTAGAAGAAACCACTGTGATTTTCAGTATGTGTCATAATTTATTGAGCACCGGATTATTATGAATCACTAACTAAACCGCAATATATAGTGATCACATTTATAACACAATTAAGGAGTCTCATTAAAAATTTTAATTTGTGCATGAAAGTATTTTTTGAGTAACACCATTGGTTAGCTGATTCATACATAACAAATTATTGAAGAGTTCACGTACAAATAAATTATATAGGGCAATGAGCGAGTTGAAAAAAGCTTCTGATGATAAAGTGAGCTTTGGTTTATTTAGTATTAATGAAGGGGTGTTTTTAATTGTACTCTTATGAGGTTTTGTGTGTGAAGGGGCCGCAAGATTTCAATAATTTTTAAGGTAGGAGTGTTTTGAGAGAAGAAGCGCTTAAATAAGCTCTTGGCACTGTGTAAGATGGTTTTAATTATTTATAATTTAGGGTTTAGATTAATGTATTATGGTATCTGTATCATTTACATAATGATGGGGATTTTATGAGAAAAATTATACTTAATCATTTGTTTCTTTAGTGATTTTTATATTTTCGTGTTTTGCTTGTCATTGATGATGTCAAAAAAGTCTATGGGGCAGCTATGGATACTCCTGAAAGTATAAAAATCGCTGGTGATTTCTATTCTAAGAGGTATGGATGGATTGCGACCTAATCAACCGGCCACTACACACAAGCCTATGGGATCATGTGCGTGAAATGCCTACTGGTTTGTCAGGTTCTGGTTCCGGTTATGTTGCAATAACAACTTCTCGAAGATTCGCGATAAGTTGGGTTAATGGTAACTTTAATCTAAAGGTTATATTTATCATATTAGTGTTATCCCCCATTTTATTGATGTTAATAGCATCGTTAGAGGGGTATTTCCCACATCTAGAGGAGCGAGAAGTAGTTGCATTGGTGTTATATTCATTGGAATCAAATTATTGAATGGGGAAGAGTAAGAAACGGGAATATTGATTCATTTGTTTTCAATCCGGATTACAATGGACGATTATATGTAAATTTTCATTATCAGATGTTCAACCACAACGAGCTTGTTTTAACGAGCTGGTTTTCCTGATGAGCACTGAGTTTGGGAAGAATGCCCATGGATTGAACTTGCTAGTCGCAAATCAAGGTCATCTTATTTTCCTATTAAATCAGCACAGGAATTTGGAGCAGAGTTATTTTGGAAAGCTCAACGCTCTATACTTAAAATAGTTGTTTTTATTCTTGGCTCAAGATAAGTATTATAAATATAGTTCTTGCATAAGAAATAAAAAACAATTTTATTTTATTGTATAGGAAGAAAATTATTATGAAAATTAAACAAAAAATACTTCTGTTTTTGAGTATAATGGTTTTAATGGTAGGAACAGCTTTCGCTGGACCGTATGAATTTTTAGAAGCGGACTTTATAGAAATGGGCTTTATAAATTCGGTTATTGCTAATACTAAAGGGGTCTGTAGGTTGTCATTCATCCCCAAATCAAAACCAGATGATTACCAGGTAGGGGAGTGGTCGTGTGATCATTCGGGTGGAAAAAACATTCTGGATTTGGCTAAAACAGCACTCACTTTCAAGATACCAGTAATGGTAGGTTTTAAGGATAACGATATTGGAGGGGACATAAAACGGGTATTAATCATTAGTTTACAGTAATATAACAAGTTATAATTTTAGAGAGTGCTCTAGATAGTTTGATAAGCGGGAGATTTTTTATTTCTTATTCAATCAGATAGAAATAGGAAATTTATAGTGGGTGTGTACTGAAGAATGAAGAAAGCTACTGCTTAACTTTGTATCAACTCAAGAAAACAATTTATATAAAAACGCCAATGAGCAGTGAAAATAGAAAGCGAGACATGCTATTTTTCTTTATTTGATTTAGCTCTTGATATTCTTGATTATGCTTGTAATTATGAGAGTGTTACAACTTGTGATATGGTGTGTGAAAATTGGTACAAGCCTTATATACCTAAAGTGCAACTTTTACATCATGAGTTAAAAAGGTTTTTTGATACAGCATGGTTACGAGTGATCAACTTGGTTTTTGGCTTGTTTTCTCACTCTTGTTCTCATTTGTGAGTGTTGCAGGAATAAAAGCACAGCATTTTGTTCTTTTTCTTAAAGGAAGTGTTGGTAATAGAAAAGCTAGAGAAAATATCAGAAAAAACTGTGTTTGTTTTTACTCTTTTTCCACAAGATGATCATTTTTTTTAAGAAATATGGATTTTTTTAAAAAAAACACTTGGAATTTTATAAGAACATCGTTACGTTTCGACTTATTAGCAGACAAATTGGGAATTATACTAAAATATTCCCTGCTGTGTTGGGTGATATTTCAAAAATATGTGCTTTTGATATAATTTAATTCAATATCATTTAAATTAGATAAAACGGGGATAGTTTCATAACCGTATTTTAAACATGATCAGCATTATTAAAAAATAATGCGATAAGAAAAATCAATTAACAAATATAATCCAAAAGGAATACATATAAAAGGGATACATATGAGGTCACAGCAAAATAGACGGGTACGCAATCGTAATAATAACAATAATCGTCGTGGCCCTAATCCATTGTCCCGTAATTATGAAAGTAACGGACCGGATGTTAAAATTCGTGGCAATGCTCAGCAAATTGCTGATAAATACATAAGTCTTGCACGTGATGCACAAGGTGCTGGCGACCGCGTTATGTCGGAAAATTATTTACAACATGCTGAACATTATTTACGTATTATCCTTGCAGCAGTTGGACATAGTTCTCAATCAGTTCAGTGTGATGAAAATAGTGAGAAGAGTTGTGAAGAAACAGGTGCTGAAAATACTAAAATAGATGATCACAATGATGAAAAGCCTGTGATGCACACGCAACCACAAAAACACAATGAAAGGCGAAAAGGGAGCAAAAAAAATATACAGGTGTCTGATGCACCGGAAGCCAAGAGCTCTGGATTAATTGAAACTGTTGAACAAGAAAAACGAACTGCTGAAGAGGCAAGTGAAACTGCCAAAAAATCGCGTCGTTTGTCGCGTCGGCATATTCAGGCTCAAGAGCTCTCTTCTGATGAGTTGCCTCAAGTAACTTTAGCGCTCTCTGAAAAAAGGAATGAATCTGCAAAAAAAATTACTCCCCTTCTTTTATCCGGTGAAGAGGCAGCAAAAAAACTGCGTCGACGCAAGACAACAACGACGCGTTCAGTAGGGGGAAAAGGTTAAGCTTGTGTTCAGGTGTTATTGCACTTGAAGATGCTTTGTGACAGATGTTTCTTGTGTCATTGTTATAACAAGATTTGCGATAGGAGCACCTGTGCGATAATTATAAATCATGAAATGTGTTTGCCCGTTTGGCATTAAAATTCTCAGTGCAATGTGATGGTCTGAGAGGCTTTGCGATATGATCTGCGCTTTTGGTGGCAGCGAGAGTGTATGATTGGCAAAGGGTAGATTATCGCTTTGAAGAGCAAGAGAGTTTGTCTGTTTGGAAGCTATTTCAGGTGTTATAATTTTATAGATTATTCCCGCAAACACAAAAAGAATAAGAATGATTGTAATTGAAATGGATATGATCATTAAACGCATGAGTTTTTTTCTCACTCGTTCTACTGCAGGATCTAAAGGTTCATCTTGGGGTAGGGTGTGTTGTTCTGTATGGTTTTCCTGCAAAGCGTGCGTATTATTATAAGTCATGGTTCATTTTTCCATTGTTCTTTTTTGAAAGCTTAAAGGGTTTATGCTTTAAATGATTTTTTTACAATGAATAAGTGTTTAGAAAAGACAAGAAAGAAGTCACAAGTTGGTTTTTTAAGATCTATTTACTTGTTATTATGGAGACTTTGAAGCAGGAAATTGCCTTGGTTTGTGACAGACCAAACGAGAGAGGCTTTTTGTTGTATTGAGTTTATTGGTATGTCTGTGCATTGGGCAAAGATTTGCTCCCCGGACATAAGTTTTTTGATTGATGGTACGATATCTTGCTCACATATTTGTGCTGTTGGGTAAATTTTCACCATGGAGTCATTGGAATAACAGCTGCTCAAATCATCGGTACATGAAACTAGAAGAAGAACGGTAACGATAGGATTCATAAAATACTTTCCAGAAAAAATGTTGATAGCTTCTTAAGCAATCTTTTGGCAAGAGAGATTTGCAGCTTAAACGTTTACACATTTTATTTGTTCCAAAATGAGTGAAGTTAGATTTATTCTGAAGAGAGCAGTGGTGTAAATTTATTGCCAAGAGATTGGTTGTATCAATTTGATTTAAAGAAACTGGTAGTACAAACTTTAAGTTTTCGCTTCAAAAAGGGTGCATAGACATCAAAGTCCTTCATCATATCGGGAATGATGAAGGGGCTTTGTGTATTTCTTCGTGTTTGAAATGTTCTTTAAAAAAACGTATCAACATCAAAATAAGTGTCAGGTACAGATAAACAATAAACCACTCCTTCTTCTGTTACTTTTAAAGAGGCTGATCCATTTACAGAAATGGGAACAATTTTTTCTAAAACTGTACTGCCAAAACAGGCTTTATTGTGCTCAGAAAGAGTAGTTCCAGATTCAAAATTTTCATGCCAAGTGATTAAAAGGTTTGCTGGTTTATTAGTATTTGCGTGAATTTCACAGCGTACAGATACGCTTCCCTTTTCTTGCGATAGGGCACCAAAAGAGAGTGAATTGACAATTAATTCATGAAAGGCCAAACCAATATGCAAAGCCGCATTTGGGAAGAGGTAAGGATCAGCACCTTCAATGGAAAATCGCTTTATTTCTTTTACGAGATAACCCAAAGCTTGCGATTGTACCAGTTCACAAAATTGTGCTCCGCGCCAGTTGGAATCGGTAATGAGATCTTGAGAATGAGAAAGAGAATGCAGACGCCCTTGGAATTTGCGTAAGAAAACCTGGAGCGATTCTGTATAACGTGCAGTTTGACTAGCAATACTTTGAATGATAGCCAAAAGATTTTTAGAGCGGTGACTAACTTCTCGGAGCAAAATTTTCAGTACTTGTTCGCGTCGGCGCAGACCTGAAATTTCAACACCAGTTGTAATCACGCCGATAATTTCTCCACGATCATTGCGGTCACAATCAATCGAGAATTTATACCAAATTTCTTGTTTTGCCATATCTTCAAATTGCACTTCAATGGTTTGCATTTTACCAGTGGCTAAGACCTGTAATTTGATCGTTTCCATATTATCGGCAAGATCGGACGAAAAAAAATCATTGTCACGACACCCCACTCGCCATTTATTGTGCAAATGCTGCGGCAAGTTTTCAGCCCATAAATGGATCAAATTTGTTGTCTGATAGAAAACACAAATATCAGCGCTGCGGATGGCCTGCATGAGAGCGCTGAGATGGGATCTGTCCATAGGCAGAGTAGAAACAGGGTTGATGCTCATAATTGAAATATTGCTTTCCATTATGCGGCTTTGGAAGCATTTTCTTGGAAAAATAAAGCCTGTGAGATAAGTGCTTTTACCATATCAGGATTAAAGGGTTTGGTCACCAAAAAAGTTGGTTCAGGACGTTCCCCTGTCAGTAATCTTTCTGGAAAAGCAGTGATAAAGATCACAGGTATGTGGTCATTTTTCAAGATATCATTAACTGCATCAATACCCGAACTATTATCTGCCAATTGGATATCGGCTAAAACCATTCGAGGTTTTTTTTGATGATACATGACGATAGCTTCATCACGGGTGCGCGCAATCCCTACAACTTGATGGCCGAGATTTGCCACCATTTGTTCAATATCCATCGCAATGAGAGGCTCGTCTTCAATAATCATAATTTGTGTGGCTATTTGTGCTGAAATATCGATAGATGCTTGGTTGAGAAATTGATGAAACTGTTGTGCATCAATATTCATAATTTCGCTTGCTTCACGCTCATTAAAGCCTTCTACAGCAATCAGCAAAAATGCTTGGCGTGCACGCGGTGTAAGATACGATAATTTTGCATTTGCTTTTTGTTCAAGACCAAATTGCGGCAATGGCTCGGCGATATTGGGCGTGGTTTGATCAAAAAGGTGACAAAAAAGCCGATAGGTTCCAATACGATCGCTTGATGCTTTTGGAAAAATGGAGATATCGGTAATAAGCGCTTCCAACATCGCTGCTACATAAGCATCACCAGACGATTGGCTGCCTGTAACAGAGCGGGCAAAACGTCGAAGATAAGGAAGATGTGGGGCAATACGCATTGATAATGACATGATTGATAACTCCTTCTGTCTTTAAAAGCGCTTTTGAAAATTAAAATTCCCAACATATGAAAAAGTTCCTTCCCTCATATGGAACTTTTTAAGCGCAACTATATTTACAACCATGAAGAGAAAAATCTTCTTTGAGTTAATATATGGGTTAAGGGACTGAAAAATGAACGACTGTGGTGAAAAAAATCTCACCGATCCTTCTGCACTTGGCGATAATCTTTTTGGTGTTAACAGCGAGATTGTTCTAAAACTGCGCCAATTTTATATGGAGATTCAGGAAGAAGCTATTCCTGTTCGCTTTCTAGAACTTTTGGAAAAATTGGATCAGGCAGAACGCGCCTCTTTAAAAAGCGCAGAAGAGGTTTGATCCCTTATGATGACGGGTGCGAAAAATTTTAAACAGGAATTGCTTTTGATCCTGCCTGCATTGCGTGCTTTTGCTATTTCTTTAAGTGGCAAGCACGATAAAGCAGAAGATCTTGTTCAAGACACCATTATGAAAGCATGGGCTAAGCAAGACAGTTTTGAAATGGGTACGAATATCAAAGCTTGGCTTTTTACCATTTTGCGTAATGAATTTTATAGTCAGATGCGCAAAAGAGGCAGAGAGGTTCAAGACAGTGATGGTCTTTTGTCTAAGAATGTAGCTATTCACCCTGCTCAATACGGATCGTTGGATTTGCAAGATTTTAAAAAAGCCTTAGACATGCTTTCTGCTGACCAGAAAGAAGCGATCATTTTAATTGGTGCGTCTGGTTTTTCATATGAAGATGCCGCAGCCATTTGTGATTGTGCTGTGGGGACAATTAAAAGTCGTGTCAGTAGAGCGCGCAATCGTTTGCAAGAACTTCTCAAGGTAAATGGTGAATCCGATTATGGTCCCGATGCTTGTTCGGCTGGAAGTACATTGTGCTCATTTAATAGCTAAAGAGCGTCACCATGATGGTTAAAAGCTTTGTTTTTTGTCTTTCCATTACAACTTTTACAGGAAATCATCGTTTGGAAGATCTTCTAAACAATTTGGCCTGCATTTTTGGGAAAAATAAAAGAAGCCTGCACCAGGCATCTATCAGGTTTTTACCGATGATCAGAAAAACCTTTCTCTTATACACTGAAGAATGACGTATTGATGGAAATTCTATGACAACACAGACGGATTTTCTTCCTCAAATATCTTCTTCTGGTTCAACAATTACACGTTGGCGTTGGGTAGCAATTATTATCTCTCTTTTGATGGCTTTTTTAGCTGCAATCTTTATTATGCTGTTATCCAACGCAGTAGATCGGGAAGTTGCACGGTTGAATACAAGTTCACAATTACGAGAACAGGCTGATTTGGTATTGATTAATTTGATTGATATGGCAGCAGCGGACCGTCGCTATGAAAATAGCCGCAGGGAGGAAGATAAAGCCCACTTTACAAATGCGGTTCGTGATCTTGATGGTATTCTTGATTATACTGGCCTTATTGTCTATTCCAAGCCGCAGTGGTATGAGTGGTTTAGCGCTTTTAAGAAAGAAGTCGAAGCGCGTAAAGCCATTATGATTGCGCATATGGTTTCTCTTGATTCTTTTACCAATCCGTTAGTTAAACCACCATTTTCTTCTGAAATTTCAAAACTTCAAGTTGCACGTTTAGCTCAGTTAATGACAAGTTTTATCAATGGTGATAATGCCACGCGGCAAAAACAACGCAAAGATATAGCTATTATGCGTGCTGCCTTAACATTGGCAGCGATTGTTGCTGTTGTTAGCACTTTTATTTCAGCTTATTTTGTGATTAACCGGTTTCGTCGTGATGTTCGTTACTTAAAAACATATCAATTGTTGCTTCATAGTGAAAATGCTGCCCTTGAAGCACGTGTGAAAGAGCGAACACAAGAATTGGAAAAAGCACGCAACCATGCTGAAAAAGAACGCCAGCGTGTTGAAATGCTTCTACAAGATGCAAGTCACCGCATCGGAAATTCACTTAGTACAGTGTCTTCTCTGCTTGCTTTGCAATTAAATCGAAGCAAAAATGAAGAAGTACGTTCTGTTCTTGGTGCTGCACGCGATCGTATTCAAACAATCTCCACTGCACACCGACGTTTGCGTTTGTGTGATGATATGGAGACAACTTTAGTGGCCGAATTTCTTAGCTCGGTTGTTCATGATGTTGAATTGGCAGTGCCTTTTGAATTGCGCGAAAATATTACTATTCACACAGATTTCAAAGATTGCCAATTATCATCAAGAGATGCTACAACACTTGGGATTATTCTTGGTGAATTACTGACAAATGCTTTAAAACATGCTTTCCCCGATCAACGGTGTGGGAATATTTATATTTCTTTTATCCCTCAGGATAATGACCAAATGATCCTGATTGTTGAAGATGATGGTGTGGGTATCAATAGCCAAAATTTAGAGGAAAAAACAGGTCTTGGCCACTTGGTGATCGAACAACTTTGTATGCAATTTGGTGAAAAACCATCGTTTGAAACATCTAATTTAGGCGGAACAAAGGTGATCATTCCTTTACCAAAATTGAAAACTCGTAGTGCAAATGATTCATCATCTGTTTCTTAAAAGTGCTGCTAAAATGGTTCTTCTCTCCTTTATAATTACTTCGTTTATTTATGTTGTTTCCTTTTAAGGAAAAGCCAAGCGTTGTTTGTGAGTTTTAGAATATTTCTCTCTATGCGTTTTTAAGCGTTTTTCTGTATGATTTGGTTCCCTCTATATGCTTTTAACGTGCTCCTTTAAGCATCCTATTTGTATAAGCCCTTTTACTCTTTTTGTTGTTTTAAAAAATTGAAAATTGAAAAGAG